>CALLST010000001.1:0-1037 GCA_938011875.1 uncultured Collinsella sp.
ACACATAATGGCAGATTCCAAGCAGGCTCCACTCGACGCCGCGGCAGCCGCCAAAGCAGCATTTGCTTCGGTCCAGGACAAGCCGTTCCCTAACGACATCTTTACGGCGCCCGAGCTCCGTTGGGCTGTGATCGGTTGCGGCGTTATCGCCAACCAGATGGCTCAGTCCCTTGCCCTGGCCGGCCGCAAGCTTACGGGCGTTGCCAACCGCACGCTCACCAAGGCTCAGACTTTTGCCGCCCAGTACGGCGTCGAGAAGGTCTATGACACGGTTGAGGATCTCTACGCCGATCCTGACATCGACGCCATCTACATCACCACCCCGCACAACACCCATATCACCTATCTGCGCGCCGCCCTGGCGGCCGGCAAGCACGTTCTCTGCGAGAAGGCCATCACGCTCAACTCCGCCGAGCTCGATGAGGCCCGCGCCATTGCCGCCGAACGCAACGTGGTCCTTATGGACGCTACCACGGTGCTCCACATGCCCTTGTATCAAGAGCTGCGTCGCCGCATGGATGCCGGCGAGTTTGGCCGCATGAACCTCGCCCAACTCAATTTTGGTAGCTATAAGGAGTACGGCGACCTGACCAACCGTTTCTACAACCGTAATCTTGCCGGCGGTGCCATGCTCGACATTGGCGTGTATGCGCTTTCCGTCATGCGCCTGTTTATGGCCAGCCAGCCCACCGAGGTCGTGTCTCTGGGCAACACCTGCGAGACCGGTGTCGACGTCGCGGGCGGCATCGTCTGCCGTAACGCCGAGCAGCAGCTGGGCGTTGTGAGCCTTACGCTCCACTCCAAGCAGCCCAAGCGTTCGGTCATCAGCTTCGATAAGTGCTATATCGAGGTCAACGAGTATCCGCGCGCCGATCACGCGACCATCGTGTGGACTGCAGACGGTCACCGCGAGGAAGTCCACGCTGGTATCGAGGCCTATGCCCTGTGCTATGAGATGGCCGATCTGGAGAAGGCCGTTGTCGGTGACGATTCGAAGCACGAGCTTCTGGGCTATGCTTCTGATGTTATGGAGCTCA
>CALLST010000002.1:0-2409 GCA_938011875.1 uncultured Collinsella sp.
GGAGGGCAAGGAAAATACTGCCGTCGCCAAGAAGACCGACTTTATCTGGTTTAAGGTCGAGATGCCCGAGAGCGTTGGCGTAAGCGACTCCGCTGGCAAGAATGCCGACAGGGTCCAGCTCACCTTCCCCGAAGACGAGAACGCCTCGGCCGATCGCTTTATCCCCGTTTGGAAAAAAGCGCTGACGGCAGAGGAATCCCACGCCGACCAGGCAGAAAAGAAAGGTGATACGTTCCAGTGGAAGGATGGCGGGTCCGTCGAGTATAACGGCAGGACGTGGCTCGTCGGAACGTACGAGGACAACAGCGGCGTCTCAACCCTCCTCTTTACCGACGTTGAGCCGGGAAGCGTCTACGTTCTCATCTCGAACTTCGATCTGCATAAGAAAGAAGCCGAGGCGCTCCTCAACTCCATCGAGTTTCCCGATGACATGGCGAAGGCAGTTGCCGAGGCACGCGAAGTCGAGATTTCGAGCATCGAGATCAAGCATTAGGGGCTCGCACGCAGCATCGCATGCGCAGTCATTAAATGATCGGACGCCCAGCCAGGGGAGGATTGGATCGGCCGGCCCTCCCCTCTTTTACGCCCGGGCATATTGCCACTTGTCGGCGCAAATCCGGCCCCCAGAATGGGACACATGGCCCACCCTAGCGAGCCGTCCACGCGTACAGTAAAGGCAGGTAATCCATGGGCGGTTACAGATCGAGGAGGACACGACCATGAAAAAGAAGGCCTTTGCGATTCTCACCCTCTGCATGAGTCTCTTTGCCGCAGTTGCCCTGGTGGGCTGCGGTGGCAGCGGCGGCGCTACCGGAAGTGGCGGTGGCGGCGGAGCAGAAAAACCAGCCGTGGATATGAGGACCGACTTCATTTGGTTTAAGGTCGAAGTCCCCGAGGGCGTCGAAATCACGGACGTCGCAGGCGATACCGCCGACAGGGCCCAGTTTAAGTTCACCGAGAGCGAGCATGCCAGCGACCGCTTCATCCCCGTCTTCGATCCTGACAAGAACGCCGATGAACTGTTTGACTACGAGGCAAAGTGGAAGGCCAACTCCGGATGGACCGAGAGCGATCCCGTTAAGTACAACGGCAAGACCTGGCGCAGCGCCTACTTTACGCACTCGGGCGGCGTGACGACCGAGTACTTCACTGACGTTGACGGCGGCAGTGTGTACGTACGTATCGACAATGTCGAGGAGCACAAGGACGCCGTCGAGACCATGATGAAGTCTCTGGAATTTACCGATGATATCGCCGAGGCAAAGACCAAGGCCATGGATGTTAAGCTCGAGGATATCGAGATCAAGCGCTAAGCGACTCGCGAGCGCAACGGAAAACACGAGTGCGGCGCTAACAAGCGGCGGTGCCCCAGCGCTTCGTACCCAGGGAGGGCCGGTAAACCGACCCCCCCTTTCTTATGCCGGTAGCCGACGAACGCAGGATGCCGGGCTCCAAAACCATCCCAGACGTGATAACAGCACAAATAGACAAGTGCCCCAACACGTCCGCCCGCCGATTTATAGCGCCGCGCAGGCAATTTAAACCGGCGTCTTTAAACATCTGGGCAGTATAGTGACCAAAACAAGTGCATAACCGCACCCTGCGAACGGAGGAGATATGACCGAACACCATGCCATCAGCCGCCGAGCGTTTACGCTGGGCCTAGGGCTTGCGGCGTTGTCACCACTTGCAAGCCTGCCTGAAACCGCAGCGCCGGGCATTCCCCTGCGAACGGCATTTGCAGACAACACACCCGCACCGTCGGACAGCCTCGACAATTTCGTCATTCGCCTTCGCCCCGCGGGCTATTTTCGCACCGCGAGCGTCAACCAAGACGGCAACGTTCGCGGCAACGTCTGCCACCTGTTTAACGACGGCACGTCCAGCAAGCTCATCCTTGAGAACGTAACGACCAAGAATGACGATACAAACTGGTATGCTATCCGCACCTTGCTCAATTTCGAAGAGCACAAGAAGACGGG
The DNA here is from genome assembly GCA_938011875.1 of uncultured Collinsella sp. GTDB lineage: Bacteria > Actinomycetota > Coriobacteriia > Coriobacteriales > Coriobacteriaceae > Collinsella. Next base: position 1,983 of record CALLST010000002.1, read on the forward strand.
CTACAGCATTTGGTCGGTCGACGGCGACTCGGACAAAGATGGAAAGGTCATCCACGTATGGGGCGGCGAGTATGACAACAAGCCCAGCCGTGCTTTTGCGTTCGAGCGTCAATCAAACGGAACCTATATCATCCGAGACCGCACGGTCGAGAAAGAAACCGAGAAAAAAGACATTAAGTACCTGGCAATAGAATCGAACGGCAAAGACCAGGACAACAATAAGATCTGCCATAAGAGTAAGAGCATTCCGTGGGAGCTCGAACTTATCGGTTACGACATGGGCAAGATCAATACCACAGTTAGAAGTATCGACTGGACCACGTATAGCAGCTACGTCGACGGACCATGCTGGATGAAATACGTCGACGACAACAAGTACCTCGACGAGCTGAGCATCCCGGGCACGCATGATTCGGGCAGCTGCAGC
>CALLST010000003.1:0-1361 GCA_938011875.1 uncultured Collinsella sp.
CAACCCTTGTTGCAGTTGAGGCACTCGCGGATGGGCTCGCCGGTGGCGGCCTTCAGCGCAATGTCGGGGTCGCACATGAGCGAGCGGCCGTAGGCGATGATGTCGGCCGCGCCGTCTTCCAGAATCTTCTCGCCGGCCTCGACCGAGACAACACGGCCGACGGTTGCCACCGGCACGGAAACCAGGGCCTTGACGCGCTCGGCCACGGGCAGCGTCCAGTTGTAGGGCATGGCGCCCATGGGCGGAATAGTGTCGCCCATGTTGCCGGTATGGTTGGCCTGCGCGACCTGGATCATGTCGATGCCCGCGCCCTCGAGCAGCTTGGCGAACTCGCAGGCCTCGTCGGGCTGCAGGCCGCCCTTGCCGCGCGGCGTGCCGTCGGGGTTCTCCATGATCACGGGGAGCTTGTACTCCACCATCAGCTGCGGCGCGGCTTCCTTAATGGCAGCGACGACCTCCAGCGCGTAGCGAACGCGGTTCTCGAACGAGCCGCCGTACTCGTCGGTGCGCTGGTTGAGGATGGCCGAGCACAGCGAACCCACCAGGCGGTCGCCGTGGACCTCGATGGCGTCGATGCCGGCCTGCTGCGCGCGGGCGGCCGAGGCGGCGATAGCCTCCTTGATCTGGGTGAGCTGCTCCACACTCGCCTCGTTCACAAAGTGCTGCATGTCGTGGTGCAGCTTGGCGTAGGCCTGGTTGCGGATCTCGTTGGACTCGGCCATCTTGGCGGCAAAGGTCTCCTCGTCGCCGGCGGCCTTGGCCTCCTGCGCGGCCTTGGCGGCGGCCATGGATCCCATGACCATGCGGCCGACACCGGGCACGTCGTACTCGGGGTGGAACAGCTGCAGCGCGACCTTGGCGCCGTGCTTGTGGACGGCATCGGCCAGGGCCTTAAACGTGGGGATTTGGGCGTCGGTCGCCAGCTTGGGCGTGGGGCTTGCGGTCATGACGGGAGCAACGTCGCCGATGACGATGTAACTCACGCCGCCACGGGCCAAGCGCTCGTAAAAAGCCAGGCTGCGCTCGCCAATGGAGCCGTCACGCTCCTCGTAGCCGGTGGTCAGCGGCGGAAACATAATGCGGTTTTTGAGCTCAAGGGGGCCAACCGTAATGGGCTGAAGCAGCTTGGATGCAGGTGCGGTCATGGACATTCCTCTCTTGTAGGCGCGGCGGCGATGATGCCGCGTAGTTGTCTAGAGGATATGGCATGGAGGCACAGCAGCACAACGGAAATCGGCGAATATCAGGTGGCGGCAGGTGGATGGGGCGGGACGGCCCGTCGGTTTGTCTCAATCTGTAACAGTTACTCGGCAAAACCGGATCTTGCTGTTACAGATCAAGACGTTCCTCTCAACCCATCC
>CALLST010000004.1:0-4007 GCA_938011875.1 uncultured Collinsella sp.
ATGACATGTTGGAGATGCCGACTTTTCGGGCTACATACTGCACGCTGCGCTCGGTGTTATTGAGAAGATATGCCGCCTCTGTGAGCTGCTGGTTGAGCTTGATTTGCGAAAACGTTTTGCCGGTTTTTTGCTTGATCAAGCTGCTGAGATAGCTGGTGCTATAACCCGTATCGCTCGCAATGCTTTCGAGTGTGCAGTCGCCGTAGCTTCGCTCAATATGATTCAGAATCGACACGATGCGTTCGTCCGACATGATCGCCTGGTTATCAGTTGCGGAGCGTCGGTGCAGTCCTCGAATGAGAACAAGGAATAGGCTGACGGCGAGGTGCCTCATGAGTTCATTGGAATAGGCATCTTTAAAGTGATATTCGATAAAGAGCATCTCGATGAGGCGTCGCGCATGTCGGGCGTATTCCTCTGGAAGAATGAGATATTTTCGGGCCTCGCGGTTTTTGGACACAAAATCAAATAGAAGATTCGTTAATGGTGACGCGCCGGGTAGCTGGCTCAGGAACAACGAATCGAACATTTCTTGTTTGAAGACGATCGAAATGACGATATCATGCTCGCCCTTAACGTATGGAACGCTTCTGACTACGCCGGTGTTGCAAATGAGCACGTCGCCCTTTTTAAGGAGTAGTCGCCGTCCGTTGACGATAAACGTGCAGACGCCGTCGTACACGTAGTTAAGCTCCATAGCCCGATTGATATGAGGAGGAATATCGGTAAAGCGCGACTCCTTGATAAGGCCCACGGGGTTTTCGTCGAGAGTTTCTTTCCAATCAAACAGATAGACCTCTTCGCCGTTAATGGTTGTGGTTTCCACCCTGTTATATCGCGGGCTGAGTTCTCCCGGATGTGTGCGATGCCACTCTTCGGTCTCGGTATGCGTATAGAGCAGCTGTTTGAGATTCGAATCCATGGGGTGCTCCAGGGGTGAACGGTAGAATCGATGCCTTAAACGGTATTATATCTAAAAAAATGTTATAAACCCACGCTTTCTATGTGATATCTTATGCATCTTGTTCTTCCTAGTATTGGGTTATCCGCTGGAGCATCCGATCAAGGAGGGCAAATGAGTAAGTTAAAACATGGGTTTGACTCCGACTTTTTATGGGGCGGAGCCATATCGTGCTCGCAGGCCGATGGTGCCTGGAATGAGGGCGGAAAGGGAAAGTCGACGCAGGATTGTCGATGGCTGGATGGTACCTGGACTCATGACCAGATTGAGGACAAGCATCAAAACAACCCCTTCTGCCATGACGAACTAATGAACGCTCTCGCAGATGATGGTGTTGAGTTCTACCCGTTTAGGCGCGGTAACGACTTCTATCATCACTACCGTGAGGACATCGCGCTTTTTGCGGAGATGGGCCTCAAGCTGTTCCGCACTTCTATTTGCTGGAGCCGAATCTATCCTAACGGAGATGATCTTGAACCTAACCGCGAAGGCATCGAGTGGTATCGAAGCATGCTGGGTGAGTGCAAAAAGCACGGCATTAAAACCTTCGTCACCATGCTCCACTATGACATCCCGGTAAATCTTGTCACCACATATGGGGGATGGAAGAATCGCAAGACGATTGATTTCTTCGCCCGCTATGTCGAGACAATCGTTACGGAATTGGGCGATCTGGTCGATTTCTGGCTGCCTTTTAACGAGTTCAATGCAGCGCGTTTTTCGCCTTGGGACGGGGTCTGTCTGGTCAAAGACGAAGAGGGGGAGAACTTCGATCGAGCCATCTTCCAGTGCCTGCACCACGAGTTCGTTGCCAATGCGCGTGCCGTCGAGATTGTCCATCGTCTTTCGCCCGATACTCCCGTTGGCGGCATGATCGCTCGATTCTGTACGTATCCCGCCACCTGCCGTCCCGAAGATAACATGCAGGCTATTCACGACGACCAGTATTCCAACTGGTTCTATACGGACGTGATGGCTCGTGGAAAATACCCCGCTTATATGAATCGCTATTTCGACGCGTGCGATATCGAGATTCAAATGGAGCCGGGCGATGAAGAGCTCATCGCTCGCAACACGGTCGACTTCCTGGCCTTCTCGTACTACTTTTCCCAGGTATCCACCTGCGATCAGGGATGGGAGAAGACTGCGGGAAATCTGGTCATGGCAAACAAGAACCCTTATCTCGAGACGAGTGAGTGGGGCTGGCAGCTCGATCCCATTGGCCTGAGGGTTACCCTTAACCAGATGTATGACCGCTATGGGCTGCCCCTGTATATCGCCGAGAACGGCCTCGGTACATCTGATGTAGTCGAGGAGGATGGCAGCATCCACGACGAGTATCGAATCGATTATTTGCGCCAGCACATAAAGTGCCTTAAGGAAGCAGTGATCGATGGCGTTGACGTGCGCGGATACATGATCTGGGGATTCATTGACCTTGTTGCCTGCGGTCCTCTTACGATGGACAAGCGCTACGGGCTTATCTATGTCGATCTGGATAATTGCGGCAACGGCACTGCGGAGCGCTCGCGTAAAGACTCTTTCTATTGGTATCAGAAATGTATCGCCACTAATGGCGAGGATCTTGGGTAGGAGTGATTGTCGTGGCAGACAAGAAGGAACTGGCCGCTCGTGTCCTCGAGCTCGTGGGCGGCGCCGATAACGTTGTTATGGCAACGCACTGCATTACAAGGCTCAGATTCAACCTGAAGGACGATAGCAAGGCAGATCTGGAGGCCCTTAAGACGCTTGACGGCGCCTTGGGCGCGCAGGTTAAAGACGGGCAGTGGCAGGTTATCATCGGCGCCAGCGTGGGGTCGGTATATGACGAATTGGAGCCCATGCTAGGTGACAGGATGGGTGGCGAGGTCTCCGCCGACGCCGAGCAGCCTGAGCTCCAAAAAGGTTCGGCTCGCGTATTCGATATCATCACCGGCATCTTCTCCGCTATCATTCCCGCACTGGTGGCGGGAGGCATCGTAAAGGGCATCCTGGCTGCTATCGCGGCTTTTGGAATCGACACGGGTGCCGGCGACTTTGCGATATTCAATATGATTTCGGATATCCCGTTCTACTTCTTGCCGTTTTTGCTGGCAATGTCTACAGCTGATAAGTTCCGGGTCAACCGTTCGCTTGCGCTTTGTGTTGCCGGATCGCTGATGTACCCGACCATTGTCAACGCTGTCGGTACGGGCGAGACGCCCCTTGCGCTGTTCGGTTTTGCGGTGCCGATTTTTAGCTACGCCGATTCCGTGTTCCCGGTTATCTTTGGCGTCATTGGCTTGTCTTTTGTATATCGCGCAATCGACAAAGTCGTGCCGGATCTTTTTAAGCTCGTTGTCGTTCCGGCGCTCTCCCTTGCTATCGTGATTCCCGTCAACCTGTTTGTGCTCGCTCCGATTGGTGCCTGGTGCGGTCTTGGTCTTGCCAACGGTATCGTTTGGCTATTCTCGTCGTTAGGCCCCGTTGCCGGTTTTCTGCTGGGCTTCTTTATGCCGCTTATCGTGCTCTTCGGCATGCACCAGTCAACGAGCCCCATCCAGATTTCCAATATCGCAACGCTTGGGTATGACTATCTGCTCCCGATCTCTTTCTGCCATAACCTCGCCGAAAGCGGTGCGTCTTTTGGTGCGGCCCTGCGCATGACCGATGAAAAGCTCAAGTCCGCTGCGATGACGTGCGCCTTCTCGGCATTTATGGGAATTTCCGAGCCCGCCTTGTTTACCGTTCAGGTTCCTAACAGGACTCCGCTTATCGCTGCGATGATCGCGGATGGCATTGGCGGCGCGCTCACCGTTGTTCTGGGCGCTAAGTGCTTCGGCTTTGTTATGCCTGGCATTACCTCGTTGCCCGTTTATGCCGATCCAAGCGGCAATCCCATGAACCTGATCATGATTGTCGCCTGCATCGCTTTGACTTGGGTTATCTCTGCGGCGCTCTCGTTTGCGCTCTATGGTCGTTTTGACAAAAAGTAACGACGTTTTGAGATAGACAATATTAATCGGCCGCGGCCCCCGGGGACGGTTTTATAACCCCCCCCCCCGCG
>CALLST010000005.1:0-1115 GCA_938011875.1 uncultured Collinsella sp.
GTTCCGGCGGGCATTCCAAGGTGAATCGCATCTCCTGGCTGCGTGGTATTGCCAAACATAACCCCTATGCATGTTTCGTGGCGTTCGAGTACTTCGTGAACATGCAGACCATCATTGCACTCGCTGGGCTGCCCAATCGCTTAGTAATCTCAGAGCGCAACGATCCGGCGCGTGTAGGCAGTGGTAAAAAGACCAATTGGCTTCGCGAGAGGCTCTACCGCTATGCGGATATGTTGGTCTGCCAAACCGACGATGCGGCGGCGTATTTCTCGGATAAGGTTGCGAAGACTGTGATCCTCAATCCAGTAAAGGACAATTTGCCTGAACCTTTTTGCGGAGAGCGCCGGCATTTGGTCGCCTGCTTCTGCCGTTTGGAGAAGCAGAAGAATCTAGGTATGCTGCTTCGCGCCTTCGCGGAGTTCTTTGCTTCTCATGATGATTGGACACTCGAGGTCTATGGCGACGGCACGGAGCGCGATTCGCTCGTCGCACTCGCGGAAGAACTGGACATTGCGAATGTCGTCTCCATCAACCCCGGGCGTCAGGACGTGCACGATGTGGTGCGCGATGCCGGGTTGTTTGTCCTGCCCAGCGATTATGAGGGACTCTCCAACTCCATGCTTGAGGCCATGGCAATTGGCCTTCCGTGTATTTGTACCGACTGCCCCTGCGGCGGTGCGCGCATGGTGATTCATGACGGCGAAAACGGAATACTGGTTCCTGTTGGCGACGAACATGAGCTTGCTGTAGCGATGACACGCGTAGCGGATGATAATGACCTCGCTTATCGCCTAGGGGCAAACGCTGCTGGTGTGAGGGAGTTACTTTCTGCTAATGCTATTGCCGATATGTGGAGTGAGGTGATTGTGGGTGAATGTAGATAACCTCGTTTTTTCAAGAAATAATCGACGCCCTATTGAACAGGACGAGGCGGTCGGCAGAAGGGCTGGCATATTCATTGCTCTTGGTTTGTTTGCCACTCCTTATGTTTTGAGGCATAGAATTATCCCTGGTAGCGAGGCGGTCTGGGCCCTTAATCCTCTTGTGTTGCTGTCTGTCGCTTGGCTTCTTCTATACATGCTTGGTCATAAGTACTCAATGTCTCGAAGCGTTAG
>CALLST010000006.1:0-3596 GCA_938011875.1 uncultured Collinsella sp.
GCCGCCGACGCTCTATAAGCATATGGCCTGGTTCCAAGGTGGGTTGGAACCAGGCCATATTGTTATTGATGAGGCCTGCTGAGGGGCTTACTTTTCCTGAATCTGCTTGCCGCAGAGATGCTCAATCGTAATCTCGTAGAGCTGGACGCCCTTAATGTCCTTGGCGATTTCCTCTTCGACTTCCTCGGCAGAAGGGTAGTACTTAAGCGCGAGCTGGCGGACTTTGTCCTCGATAAACGCGGGGGTGTCATTCGCCAGGCGACAACGGCCAAAGACCACGGTACTCATAACGTAGGGAGCCCAGTCACCGTCCTGGTACCACTCGTTGCCGTAAACGGTAAAGCAGACCTTGTCATCGCGCTTGAGTGCGTCGACCTTGTGGCCAGCCTTGGCGCCATGGAAATAAATCTTGTCGTGCTCGGCGTCAAAGAAGTAGTTGACGGGAATGGCGTACGGGTAGCCATCGTCGCCGTTGACGGCAAAGACGCCGCGCTTGCAGGTAGCGAGCAGTTCGCGCGCTTCCTCGTCAGTGATGGCGCGTTTCTTTCGACGTAAGGGCCTAAACATCGTTGGCTTCCTTTCTGGTCGTGCGTGGTGGTTGAGCACAAACTATAGCGAAACGGATCCGTTTTTCTTGATGCGGGCGAGTATGTTTTTGAGCTTGTTAAAGTCGAGCGGTTTGGACAGATGGGCGTTCATGCCGGCATCGTGTGCCGCCTTGGCGTCCTCGGCAAAGGCGTTGGCGGTGAGCGCGATGATGGGGATATCGGCTGCATCGACCTTCTCGCTCAGGCGAATCGCGCGGGTTGCCTCGTAACCGTCCATGTCCGGCATCATAATGTCCATCAGGATCGCATCGAAGCTGCCGGCGGGATGAGACAGGTACAGATCGACGACTTCGTTGCCGTTGACGGCGCGGGTGACCACGACGCCCTCGGATTCTAGCAGCGTCTGGGCAATCTCGGCATTCAATTCGTTGTCTTCGGCGAGCAGCACGTTCATGTCGGCGAGCGAGCAGTCGAGCGCCCTCTCGACCGTATCTGCCCGCGTCTGAGGGTTCTTGTCGATATCGAGCGGAATCTGGACGTTGAACGTACTCCCCACGCCAACCTCACTCGAAATCTCAATCGTACCGCCCATCAGTTCAATAAGCGACTTGACGATTGGCATGCCCATGCCGGTTCCTTGGAACTTGCTGCGCGCATCGTCACCTTCTTGGGCAAACGGTTCATAGATATGCTTTAAAAACTCGGGAGCCATGCCAATGCCGGTATCCGAAACGCTAAAGCAAAAGAGCGCGCGCCCGTTATCGAGTGGCTTGGTCTTTGAGCTAAAGGTGACGGAGCCGCCGTGCCTGTTGTACTTAATGCTGTTGTCTAACAGGTTGATTATGATCTGTCGGATATGGGTGGGACTGCCGATCATGTATGGCCCCGTGGCGTACGGCAGACTATTGTCCTGCATTGTGATGCCGTTATCGGATGCGCGGAGCTTGCACAGCACCAGCGTATCGTCACAGAGCTCTTTGAGGTTAAAAGGCGCATGTTCCAGAGTTAGCTTGCGGTCTTCGATTTTGCCCATCTCGAGGATGTCGTTGATCAGCGAGAGTAGGTGATTGGCGGCAACACGCGCCTTGGCGCGGCTTTCGCGGGCGGCCTGCATGTCGCCGTCTTTCAATTCCTCAATTTCGATAAGACCCAGGATGCCGTTGAGTGGCGTACGGATGTCGTGGCTCATGCGCGTGAGGAATGCCGTCTTAGCGGCGTTGGCGGCATCGGCTTTTTCGCGCTCGGTTCGAGCGCGCACGAGCGTCCAGATGAGCAGGACGATGCCGACCGACAACATACCGATGAGGGTAGCTGCAATGGCGGTGCGGTTGCGATAAAGGAATTGAAGCGTGTTGGATTCCTGGGCCGTGTACGACGTGGAGGAGAAATTGCTTGCGGAGAGCGATTCTCCGGCATTGATGATGCCCTTGTTGATGATTCCCAACAGCTCGGGCTTTCCGCGCGAAATCCAGCACGAGAGCTCACAGGTGCCAGGGAGCTCGACCGTCTCGTAGCCCTCGAGATCATGACGGTCGCCAATGGTTTTTACGCGTGAACTGGGAGCGACGATGCAGTGCGCCGTTCCCTTCCTGAGGGCGTCGAACGCTTCATCGTCGGATTGGTATTCGGTCACGGTCGCTGTGGGGAACAGACTTTCAAGTACATTTCGGTTGATAATCGATGATTTGGTGCAGGCGATGTTCTGAAGGTCTTTGTTCAGGTTGCTTCCGGTGTAGATCTCGGTGATCGAAATATAAAAAAAAAATAACGACTGCACAACGCCCGATTGCTCGGCAAACCAGTAATCTCGGTATACCGGCAGCGCAACGTCTATGCTTCCCTTTGACAGGGCCTTTGACATCATCTTGTAGCTATCAAAGGCGACGGTTTTGACCGTAATGCCAAATTGATCGTGCAGCGTCGTTGCAAGCGATGCGAGCGAGCCTTCCATTTCGCCGTCTTCGTCTTCGTTGCAGTAGGGGAGTTTGCCCGTAATGTAGCCGAGCGTGATGGTGTTGCCATTTGCTTTGAGCCAGGAGCGTTCGGGGCTGTTGAGCGATGATGAACCGCTGTTTTGGGCCGAGTAGTTAGATTTGACTTCGTCGTTATAGCGTGGGTTGACGCGGGCGATTGCCGTCATGGCAGCATTGATGTCGTTCATCAGGTCGGAACGACTTTTGGGGACGGCAAGGTAGTAGTCGCTTGAACCAACGTAGAACATGGGCGACGCCTCGGGCGACGAAATGGTGTCGTTCATGATGACGGCGTCGACCTCGCCGTCTGCAAGCGCCTCAAAGAGGGCGCTGCCGGTGTCGATTTCTTTATAGGTGCAGGTAACGTCTTCGTTGGCGAGCCACTGCTGGCCAACGAAGGTTTGCATAACGCCGGGGTTGCAGCCGATAGTGAGACCCTGGAGTGCTTGAGGGTCACCCTTTGCGAGGTCGTCGCGATCGGGCTTGGCGTAGATGTAGTAGCGCTCGGCGCCCTCGGGGTTCGAGGAGAAGAGCAGCTTTTGGGCGCGTTCCTCGGAGTAGGAGATGTTGGGCATGAGGTCGATTTCGCCTGCCTCGAGCATGTCCATAAGCTCGGTGAAGGTGCCGGAGACGTATTCGTACCGCCAGCCGGGCGTGTAGTACGACAGGGTCTGGAGGTACTCGTAGCCCCATCCCGAGAGGCGCTCGCCCGGCGTGCCTTCCTGGAAGCCTTTGTTGTTGACGAGCCAGCCAACGCGGACCGTCTTGACCTGCTGGTCGGAGTCGGCGGCAAAGGCGGGGACGGGTATGACGGCGCTCAGTACGGCGAACGCAGCAAGCGCGACGGCCAGGGTGCGACATATAACTGAACGAAGGACAGCGGAAGCTCTCACATGCAATCCTAACGAATCGAGACAATACCGCATAAGGATACCAGCTCAGCCTGCCTAGCCGGCGGCTGCACCGCTAAACGCTCCCGCCCGGCAGTTGGGGACAGCCCCTTTCTGCCGGCACAGACGATATGAGCAGGACATAAAAACATTGAGAGCCCCTGCTGCATGAAAGACCGCGGATT
>CALLST010000007.1:0-1453 GCA_938011875.1 uncultured Collinsella sp.
CCACAATGCCGGGAATTTGAGGGGGGGGCAGTCGGCACGGGCTCGCCACAAAGGCCGCTTTCCTTCATGCTAAGCGCATGGAAGGGGCACGCTTCGACGCATGCTCCGCACCCAGAGCACGTCAAGTCACCGCAAACGAAGTTAGCCGACATTTCCCCTCCTAAAGCCAAGTTTATCTCGCAAGATGTCGAAAATTACAAAACGTTCTCCCTTGTCAAACAAAGTGAGCAGCTCGAAGGTATAACCGATGACGGCAGCAGCAAAAGCAACGGCTACGAGCGTAGCCCAATTTGTGCACAGACCCACCTGGTCAACAAGCGCGTAGCCGAACCAAAGGACCACGAAAACGGATACCTCTCGCATAAGCGGCTTGTAGAACGTCCGCCTGCGCACGCCGATGACGACCGCACAATATAATGGTTGGACAAGCGCGTGACGGACAAACATCAGAATCGAGCTTGTCCCGGCGATGACGGTGAGCTTGTCGAGCGAGGTGAATAAGATCAAAGGAAACTCTATGGCGAGCGTTGCCAAACTGAACCCGAAGGCGATGAGGACTGAACCCTTAATTTTTGTGGTCAGCGTGTTCGCATAATATAGGGGCTCGACAAGAGCGCTCGCAATGAGCGTAATGACGGTCAAAACCGAAAGAAGCTGAATATCGCCTAATTCGGCAACAGAACGGCCAGGCAGCCATAGGGAGTAGAACGACGGCCCGAAGCCGATGAACCCGGCAAGCGGTACGATCATGAACGCTGAGGTGAAACGCATAGCGAAATCGAATCTGCTCACCAGTTCTACCTTGTCCCCACGGGCATAGGCTTGGGCCATCTTAGGGTAAAAGAGGTTCGCTATACTTCCGGAAAGATTAGTCAAAGCCTGGGGGACCGTCTTAGCAATGGACAGGAGTCCCATGGCGGCCCCGCTAATGAAGATATTGGCAACCAGGAGGTCGAGGCCGGTCTGGATGAGGTTGTTGACGTTCTGGAGGCTGTTCCACACACCGATTTTGAGAAGCTCCCAGACTTTGCTGGGACTGAACCGCGAAAGCGACAGCTTGAGTTCGGGAAGGAGCCTGCGTGTCACAGCAACTTGCGCCGCGCCGGTCACGACTGTCGCCACGAGGCCCGCGACGCTGAAGTACCACATATGAGGGAAGGCTACCCAGAACAGGACGAACAGGAAGATGACACGAAGGACCGAACCGAGAAGCTGGCCGATGGAATTTAGGAATAACTCGTTTTTTATGAACGCCGCAACACCAAATACGACCGTAAGCAGCCCTATCCCAGCATTCATGAACGCGAGCAGAACGGTGATTCTCAAGTCGCTGACCAATTCCGGCGTCACACTGACAAGGGTCTCTATGTTAGCAGCGAGGAACACCGATCCCACGAAAATTGCAAATGCCATAATACAGTTCGAGAAAAAGACCGAAGAGAAATACTCTTCG
>CALLST010000008.1:0-7130 GCA_938011875.1 uncultured Collinsella sp.
GAACTGTCATCCGAGCTCTCGTCCTTCGTCTTGGTCGCAGCATCGCGCGACGTTCCCTGCGGCGTGCTGTTGGCCGTGCTCACGTCCTCGTCCGAGGCCGACTGCTCGTCGGTCAACGAGGTAATGACGAGCACTTCCTCGTTGTTCTCGGCCGTGGTCTGAGCGCGCACCACGATGGTGTAATACACATCGTTGGCCGACTTCACCACCGAAGAAACAGTGCCGAGCGGCAGGCCCTTGGGGAACACGCCGCCAATGCCAGAGGTCACGATGATGTCGCCAACTTTGACGTCGGAGTCAACACTCACGTACTCAAGGCGCAAGGAACCATCGGGCTGGCCCTGCAGCATACCCTGGGCGCGCGTATCCTGCACCATGGCGGACACGCCCGAGTTCTCGTCGCCAATCAGGCGCACGGTAGAGGTCTTGGCCGATACCTCGATAATCTGGCCGATAACACCGGCAGAACTCGTCACGGGCATGTTGATGGTAAGGCCGTCGGCAGAGCCTTTGTCGATGGTAACGGTCGAGGTCCAGGCATCGCCCGACGCACCGACAATACGAGCGGCGGTCGACTTAAGGTTGTAGGTCGATTGCAGCCCGACCAGGCCCTCCAGGCGCTCGGCAGTCTTTTGAGCCTCGGAAAGCTCGGCGACCTTAGAGGTCAGCACCTCGTTTTGCTTCTTGAGGTCATCGAGCGACTCCTGCGAAGCCGTGAGGTTGGAAAACACGTTGCCGATCGCGTTGAAGGGAGCCGCCACAGCCGAGCCCAAAAAGCGTACCGGCGAGGTAATCGTCGTCACGCCCGAACGCACGGCGTGAATCGGCCCCGCCTCGCCTTCACGAATATAAAACGTGAGGAGCAGCACCGAAATCACGCTGAAAACAATCAATGGGCGCATACCCGTTGATTGTCGCTTGGTATTCAGATTTGGAGAGAAACCCGAAGATCGTGCCAAATGGAATCCACCTTTTGGAAATTAAGCATTGGTTTGGACGAAACCACCGTCAAAGGCGTTGGCCTCGAGCACGCGGGCGCAGCCGTTTACGACATTATCGAGCGCCGTGGGGCTGACGTTGACCGAAACGCCGGTCTCGTCGCGCAGGCGCACGTCGAGGCCACGCAGCAGCGCGCCGCCGCCGGTCAGCAGAATGCCGTAGTACATAAGGTCCGAGGCAAGATCGGGCGGCGTGGCGTCCAGAGCGTCCTTAACGGCCTTGGCCATCTCGTCGAGCGGCTTGTTAAGCGCGCGACGAATCTCCTCGCTCTCGATACGCACGGTCTTGGGCAGGCCCGTGATAACGTCGCGGCCGTTGACCTCGACGTCGAGCTCATCCTTGAGCGGCACGGCGGAGCCGACCTTGATCTTGATGTCCTCGGCCGTGCGCTCACCGATAGCCAAGTTGTAGGCATCGCGAACATGGGTGAGGATCGCCTGGTCGAACTCGTCGCCGGCAATGCGGATGGACTGCGACACGACGATACCGCCCATAGCGATAACGGCAACCTCGGTGGTGCCGCCGCCGATATCGATGACCATGGAGCCCGTGGGCTCCTCGACGGGCAGGTCGGCGCCGATGGCAGCCGCCATAGGCTCCTCGATCAGATAGGCCTGGCGAGCGCCTGCCTGGATCGTGGCCTCAAAGACGGCGCGCTTCTCGACCGACGTGACGCCGGAGGGAACGCAGACGACGACGCGCGGACGCGGAGTCCACGGATAGCGCTTCTCGGACGCCTTGTCGATAAAGTAGCGAAGCATGGCCTCGGTAACATCGAAGTCGGCGATGACGCCGTCCTTCAGGGGACGAACGGCCACGATGTTGCCGGGCGTACGGCCGAGCATACGCTTGGCCTCGATGCCGACTGCCAGGATGCGCTCGTCGTTCTTATCGATAGCGACAACGGAGGGCTCGCGGATGACGATGCCCTTGCCGCGCACGGAGACGAGCGTATTGGCGGTGCCGAGGTCGATGGCGAGATCGCCCGCATAGCTACCGAAGAACATATCCATCAAAGAAAACAACGCAACTCCTGATGTGTTGGATGATTGCTGGAAAACTACTAGCTCATCATACTAGCGCAAGCCCGGCACCTCACTTGCGGTGAAGCGCCGGGCAAAGCTAAATCCCATAAGGTCACTACTGGTTGTCAGCAGCCGAGAAATCCATATCGAGCGAAGAAACGGCCCAGCCGATATGGTTGTCGGAGCGCACGAATTTGACGGTGTACTCCTGCTCGCCGCCCATGGACAGCGAAGCCTTCACCTTGGCGGTGGTCTCGGTCATGGACTGATCCATACCCTCGATGGAGACGGTGGCGCCCTGCGGGATCGAGGAGATAATCATCGCCTTGGCGTCCTCGGACAGGCTCGAAGCCAGGCAGGACTCGGCCTTGGCGGTATCGCCGTCGCCGGCAGCCTGGAACAGATCGGTAACGACAGACTCCTGAGACGGGAAGCCAAAGCCGCGCGTGTAGGCAAAGCCCAGACCGCCCGCGGCGATCAAAATGAGCAGAAGCAGCACGATGAAGACTTTGAGACCCGTGTGGCGATGGCGACGACGGACCTTGGCCTGCTTACGATCCTGACGGTCCTGCTGGACCATCTCGGACTCGGACAGCGTAAAGAAACCGGTGTCCGAGGGATCGGGCATAAACTGACCGGTCGCGCCCGTAGGATCGAGCGGATCGACGGCAGGAGCGTCCATCGCGGGCGCCGGAGCCGTGGCCATAGCCGTCTGGGCAGACAGCGCGGCAAGCGAATCGTGCACGCGGGCAAGCTCATCGGCCTGCTCGGAGGTGAGCTGGTAGATGCCATCGGCAGTAGCGGCGTTAAAGGCGTCGAGTGCGTCGGAGGGACGGCCGGCGGCAGAAAGCGCCTGACCCATGCCGGCGTTGAGCGCACGCGTGTCGTCGCGGGGGCCGGCAAAGTCGATAGCCGTGCGGTAGGTCTCCACGGCATCCGCCGGACGGCCGAGCTTAATGAAGCAACGACCGAGCTCGCCGAGTGCGGCGGCAGGAGCCGGATTGGCGCCGTCGATGGCAGCCTGACGGAAGGCAGTACCCGCGTTGGCATAGTCGCCCGACTGGAACAGCGCGTTACCCAGGCCCAGATAGGCCTTGAACGGCGTGGCATAGGAAGCATCCTGCGTAGCAGCAGAGAACGCCTGGGCGGCCGTCGTGTAGTCGCCCACGGCGGCGAGCGCCTTGCCGCGGTTGGTGAGCAGTGCGCCGCGCTTGCCGTAGGTGCCGTCGTTGAGGGCGGCGGCATAGGCCTCGGCGGCCTCGGCATACATGCCCAGGTGCATCAAGGCGTTGCCACGAAGGTGATCGGCCTCGCCCATAATCTCATCGGGAGTCTTTGCCGCCCCAAGCATCTGGGCTGCAGCGGAAAAATCACCCGCGCGGTAAGCGGCGCGGCCCTGTTGGATCAGCTGGCTATTCAAGGAAGTCCCCTTTACTCGTGAACGATCTCGACATGGACGATCTCGTCGCCGGCACGCAGCTGCGAAATCACATCGAGACCCTCGACCGTGGTACCAAAGACGGTGTAACCGGAATCGAGGTTATGCTGGGCGCCCAGGCAGAAGTAGAACTGCGAACCCGCGGAATCGGGGTCCATGGAGCGTGCCATGGCAAGGGCACCATCGACATGGCTGTTGCGCGGATTGGTGGCAAACTCGCCCTTAATGCAGTAGCCGGGGCCACCGGTACCGGGCATGCCGTCGGGGCCCTCAAGACCGGCAGCGACGTCGGCGCCGGACATATCGCGGGTATTGGGGTCGCCGCCCTGGATAACAAAACCGGGCACATAGCGATGGAACTTAAGGCCATCATAGAAGCCCATCGTGGAAAGCTCGCAGAAGTTCGCGACATGAATGGGAGCGCCCTCGCCGTCAAACTTGACCTTGATGGTACCCTTCGACGTCTCGATAACGGCGCACTCGTCGCCGGCAAGCTGATACTCGGGCGTGTAGAGCTCTTTCTTAACACAAAAAATAAAAAAACAACCTCGTGCGTTTAAAGCATATTTGTACGAATTGTAGCAATAAGCATGCGCTTACATCAATTGCGCACGTAGGTTATGCCGACTATGGCGAACTAATTTTAGGAACGCTGCTGCGGCTTCCAGGAACCCACATTGGCATCGTACTGGTTCAGCGCGCTGTTGCCGCCCTGCGCGATGGGCGCCAGGATCTCGCTTTGGTGGGAACTCATCGACTCACCATCGGGAATGGCCAGCGAGATGTCCCAGCTCTGACAGATCACGTCGACACGCTCGTACATCCACTCGGCAAGCTGCTTTAAGTGGGCGATGTCATCCGCATAGACCGTATCGTCCTGATACTTAAGGTTGTTAAGCTCATCTTGCGTCTTTTTGATCTGGTCGCGCAGGGCGTAAGCACTCTGCGACAGCTCCTGACGGGTGGACAGCGGCGTTCGGAGATAGCCGTTGTTAAAGGAATCGATGACCTCGCCGATCTGGTCCTCGTCACCGTAGGACACGATGGTCTGATACAGACCATCGAGCCTGGTATAGAGCTGATCATCGGTGAGCACGGTTTCTTCCTGAACCACCTCGGCAGAATCGCCCTGCTTGGTATCGTCCTCAGTCGCCTCGCCCTTTTGGCGCGTGGGGAAGGTGGTTTGTGCAGCTTGGCCAAACTGGTCGTAGAAGCCAGGCATGACACCCATGGGATCGGTCGTCACGAACCAATAGGCACCGCCGCAAACGACGGCAAGTACCGCGATGACGATGAGCGGCTTGGGGATATGACGCTTGTGCTTGTGATAGGCGTCCTCGTCGGGATGCACTTTGCGCTTGGGTTTTTGAGCATCGTCGTGCAGGGAAACCGGCGTGGGAATATCGACCTTGGGGATACCGAAATCCTTATCGAAAGCCGGCAGCACGCAGGTCTCGTTAGGATCGGCGGCGTCCGAAAGAACCGCGGCAGCCGAGGCGGGCGCATGAGGCACCTCGGTATCGATCTGCTCTTGCGTTAGGCGCGGAAAGCCCGCCGTGCGGCCCGCTGCCAGGTCGGATGCGGCCGCGTCCTCGGAGAGGATACCCGGAGCGGGGCGTCCGCATTTGGGACACGTACGATCGTGCGGAGAAAGACGGGCACCGCAGCCCTCGCAGAACACGAACTCGGTGTGCTCGGGGCCATCGCCCGGACCCACATAGGCGTTGCAGTAGGGGCAGAACGAGGCGCCGTCCTCGATAGTCTTAAGGCAATGCGGGCAGATCACGGCATCCTCTTTTCGAAGCAATTCAAACAATCGAGGTTAGAGCATAACATCGCCACGGCCCCACAGGAGCAAGGCACCAATTCAACATCGCCAGGGCGCGTAGTTACTTCTTCTTTTTGCTTGGCATCGAGACTTTGATGCCTTGGGCGGACTTGGTCACGCGAGAGCGCTTGGCTCCGGTACTCCTCTTTTTCTTGGGCTGGGCCTGGGCCACGCCCTCGAGTGCACGGGCCTCAGCCTCGCGAGCGGTGCGATCTTCGCGGCGCTGCGCCATGTCGGCGGCGACGCGCTTGGCAAAACGCTCGGCCGTCGAACCCGTCGAGCTCACCTTGCCGCCACCGCGACCCAGGTGGACGCGCACACCACGGCCAAAACCAGTTGCGGCATGACGACGACGCGGCTTGAGCGAATCCATCATCGTGGCGAGCTTAAAGAACACCGAGCAGGTAAAGACCACGATAACAGCCAAGATAACCATCTGGCCCATCGACAGGTTGGCAATAGACAGCAGCTCCGGGAATCCGATAACGCCCACCAGAATGCCGGCGACTACAAACACAAAGAGCACCACACGTAAGGGCGTGAGAGGCTGCGAGATGCGCCAGATTAGGCTGACGCTCGCCGCGCACGACGTAAGCAGGCACATCGTAGACAGCGTGAGCTGGCTAAAGCCAAACACGCGCGCCACAAAGATATCGAGCGCCCCAGCCAAAATGACCGCAATCGACGCCGGCAGTGCACGCTTGAGTACGTTGCTCAAAAACGCACCCTTCACGCGAGCATTGTTGGGCTCCAGGCCCAACACAAAGCCCGGCGCGCCGATGCAGAAGAAGTTAATGAGCGTCATCTGGATGGGCTCGAAGGGGTACGGCGGCAGCGCGATACACAGCGCCGCCAGGCCCATCGAGAACAGCGTCTTGGTCAGGAACAGTGAGGCCGAACGCTGCAGGTTGTTGATGGAGCGACGGCCCTCGGCCACCACGGCGGGCATCGAGGCAAAGTCGTTGTCGACGAGTACGATCTCGGCCACGTTGCGCGCGGCATCGGAGCCGGCCGCCATGGCGACGGAGCAGTCGGCCTCCTTGCGCGCCAGCACGTCGTTGACGCCGTCGCCCGTCATGGCCACGGTGTGCTCGCGGCGCTTGAGCGCCTGCACGAGCTCGCGCTTCTGCTGCGGGGTCACACGACCAAAGACATGGTAGCGGTCCACTGCGGCATCGAGCTTGGCCGGCGTATCGAGCGTCGTGGCGTCCACATAAGCGTCCGCCCCCGGCACGCCCACCACGCGCGCGATCGACGACACCGTACGTGGGTCGTCGCCGCTGATCACGTTGAGGGTCACGCCCTGCTCGTTAAAGTAGCCGATGGTCTCGGCCGCCGAGGTACGAATCTCGTCGCGGATGGTCACAAATCCCACGGGCTCGGCCTCGCCCACCATATCCCCATCGGGCGTAAAGCCGTCCACGCGCGCCACCACGAGCACGCGGCAGGTATCGGCAAGCTCGGCGACACGGTTCTCGACCTGCGAAAACACACGCTCCGAAAGCACAAACTGCGCGGCGCCCATCACATAGGAGCCCTGCGCAAACGAAGCGCCGCTCCATTTTTTAGACGACGAGAATGGAATGACCGACAGCGGCTCGGACACCTCGACCGGGCGATCGGCGTAATAGTTGAGCAGCGCCTGGCATGTCTCGTTGGCATCGGCCGAGGTCGCACGTGCGACGTTAGCCAGAGCAAAATCGAGCACCGTGGTATCGACGGGAACGGCGGCGTCGCCCTCCCCCGCACCCATACCCTCGACCGGCAGCGGATACGTACCCTCGACCTCCATGCGACCCGACGTGATGGTGCCCGTCTTGTCCAGGCACAGCACGTCGAC
>CALLST010000009.1:0-5047 GCA_938011875.1 uncultured Collinsella sp.
TCAAGGCCATCGGCGCTTCCGATCTGGGTATTACCCCCAACTCCGATGGCACCGTGGTTCGTCTGCCGTTCCCGGCTCCCACCGAGGAGCGCCGTCGCGAGCTCGTCAAGGAGTGCCGCGAGTACGCCGAGCAGGCCAAGGTGTCTATCCGTAACATCCGTCGCGACTTCAACAACAAGCTCGAGCGCGATGAGGAGCTCACCGAGGACGATGTCCGTCGCGAGCAGGCTAAGGTCCAGAAGCATACCGATGAGTATGTTGCCAAGGTCGAGGAGCTTCTGAAGGAAAAAGAAGCCGAGGTCATGGAGATCTAAGGTGCAATACGACGAGCATAAACTGGTCGAGTACTTTGCCGACGCCCCTGCGGGCGTCGGTTTTTCCGACCTTGACCTCAATAACATTCCGCACCATATCTCGTGCATCATGGACGGCTACGGTCGTTGGGCCACGTCGCGCGGTCTTGCACTCACTGAGGGCCACAAGGCGGGTATCGTCTCGCTGCGCGAGATCATTACCGCCCGCGAGCGCCTGGGCGTCGACGTGCTTTCGGCCTATGCGTTTTCTACCGAAAACTGGAACCGCCCGCAGCATGAGGTCAACGTCTTGATGCACCTGTTTGCCAAGACGTTCATCGACGAGTTGCCGCTTCTGAAGCGCGAAAACGTGCGCGTTGTCTTTTTGGGTGATATTTCCGCGCTGCCCAAGAAGACCCGCGACGTTTTTGAACGCGGTCTTGCCGAGTGCGCCGATCACACCGGTATGACGCTGGCGCTTGCCGTCAACTACGGCGCGCGTGCCGAGATTACCCGCGCTGTCCGTCAGATCGCACTCGACGTTGCCGCCGGTAAGATCGATCCTGCCGCAATTGATGACGACATGGTGGCTTCCCACCTCTATACCGCCGGTCTTCCCGATCCTGAGCTTGTGATTCGCACCTCTGGTGAGCTGCGCCTTTCGAACTATCTGCTGTGGCAGGTAGCTTATTCCGAGTTCTACGTCACCGATACCTATTGGCCCGACTTTGATCGTTGGGGCCTTGTCGACGCCATTTTGGCCTATCAGGGCCGTGACCGTAGGTTTGGTGGACTGAGCAAGACCGAGGAGGCTTAATCGTGTCCGATCGTCCCAAGGCATCTGCTCCCAAGACGCCTGCGCGTAAAGCTGCCACTGCGGGAGCGCCTGCAGCGAAGAGCGGTTCCGGTTCGTGGCTGGCGGGCTTTATTACCCGTGCCGCCGCCGGTATCGTCTACGCCGTTGTCTTTATCCTGTGCCTGGTTTTGGGTATCGTGCCCACGGCCATCTTTGTTTCCGTCATGAGCGGTCTGTGCTGCTATGAGTTTTTCCGTATGACAAGGCTCGATGGCAAGATGGCTAACGAGCGCATGGGTATCGCTGCCGCCGTGCTCTTTCCGCTGTCGGCGTTGGGCGATTCGATGCTGCTGAATGCCCTGCTTTTTGCCCTGATGCTCGCTGTGGGCATTTGGTATGTCTGGTCGCCGCGTACCCGCATATCCGATGTTGCCGTGACACTCATGGGTCCCATCTACACCGGTTTTATGCTGTCGGCTATCGTGCTGCTGCGCGATGCCGTGCCCGGTTTTGCCGGCGCCCTGCTTTCGGTGGGTGTTTGCGCGTCTCTCTGGGTCTCCGATTCGTTTGCCTATATCGTGGGTAGCCGTATCGGCAAACACAAGATGGTTCCCAAGATCTCTCCCAAAAAGAGCTGGGAGGGGTTTGTTGGCGGCATCCTGGGCTCGGTTTTGATTTGGCTCATCCTGTGGGCGACGCATTTCTTCAAGCTCAGCCTGCCCTATGCGCTGCTGTGCGGCGTGGTCGTGTCCATTCTGGGCGTTATCGGCGACCTTATCGAGTCGCGCATCAAGCGCGGTGTGGGCGTCAAGGATTCCGGCAACCTTATCCCGGGCCACGGCGGCATGCTCGATCGTAGCGATTCGCTTATCTTCGGCTGCATCACCGCGCAGCTGATGCTGATGATCGGAGGCGTGCTGTAATGTCATTCCAGACGACGTATGGCCCCGATGGACGCCTCCGTGTTGCCATCCTGGGTTGTACCGGCTCCATCGGCACCCAGGCGCTCGATGTGTGCCGCCAGCATGCCGATCGCCTGCAGGTGACGGCGCTGTCCATTAACTCCAGCACCTCCGAGCTTGTTGCCGCTGCCCGCGAGTTCTCGGTTCCGGCGGTTGCCGTGGCCGATGTCGCTCATGGCGATGACGCCGTGCTGCAGGAGTTGCCCGAGGGAACGAAGCTTGGCCTTGGCGCGCAGGCGGTTTGCGAGCTCGCGCGTCGCGACGATGTCGACTGCGTGCTTGTCGCTATTGTGGGCGCCGCCGGTCTCGAGGCGAGCCATGCGGCCTTGACCTCAAATAAGCGTCTTGCCCTTGCCAACAAGGAGTCCCTCGTCGTCGGCGGCGACTTGCTTATGCCGTTGGCGCAACCGGGCCAGCTTATTCCAGTCGACTCTGAGCACTCCGCCATCTACCAGTGCTATCTGGGGGAGAACCCACGCGAGGCTCATTGTATTTGGCTCACCTGCTCGGGCGGTCCGTTCTTTGGCCGCACCCGCGACGAGCTCGACCGCGTGACGCGTGCCGATGCCCTCGCACATCCCACGTGGGCCATGGGTGCCAAGATCACCATCGACTCCGCCACCCTCATGAACAAGGGCCTGGAGCGCATTGAGGCCATGCATCTGTTTAACTGCGACCTCGATTTCATTAACGTGGTCGTGCAGCGTCAGTCCAAGATTCACTCTATGGTCGAGTTCGCCGACGGCTCCGTGATGGCGCATCTCGGTGCTTCCGACATGCGTATTCCCATCCAGTTCGCGTTCTCGTATCCCGAGCGTTGGGATACCCCGGCGCCTCGTATCGATTTCCGCGAGCTGGGGCAGCTCACGTTTGATGCTGCCGACATGGATACCTTCCGCTGTCTGGCACTGGCCGAGCGTGCCGGCAAGACGGGTGGCACCATGCCGTGCGTGCTCAATGCCGCCAACGAGGTTGCCGTCGATGCCTTCCTGCACGATAGCTGCAGCTTTACCGATATCGATCGCATTGTGGAATCCTGCATGGATGCCCACGATATGCAGGCGGTCGATTCGTTTGAGCAGCTTCGCGACATCGATGCGTGGGCGCGTGAAAAGGCTGCGCAGGTGCTCGCCGCAACCCGTTCCTAACCCATAAGGATTGCTTTTTCGTTTTATGGATACTGTTCTGAGCGTTCTCTCATCGGTCTTTTGGGGCCTGCTGATGCTTTCCGTCCTCGTGTTTTTGCACGAGGGCGGCCACTTTTTGGCGGCGCGTGCCTGCGGCGTCCGTGTGACCGAGTTCTTTTTGGGCCTGCCTTGCCGCTTTGACATCCATTACACGTCGCGTCGCATTGGAACCAAGTTTGGCGTGACCCCGCTGCTGCTGGGTGGCTACGCTGCCATCTGCGGTATGGATCCGACCGACGTCTCGTGTGCCGATCGCGTGCTCGCGGCTATCTATCGTCATGGTCGCGTGACCGTGGCCGACCTTGCTGTCGAGCTCGAGCTATCCGAGGAGGTTGTGCTCGAGGCATGCGCCTTGCTCTTGGGTTGGGGCTCTATCGCGCCTTGGTATGAGGAAGGGGAGAAGCCCTCGCCGAGCTACTATCCCACCAAGTATCAGACGCTGCCGCGAGACGCGGCGGGTTACACCACCTTTGACGGCCGCCGTTTCGATCGAGAGCATGCGACTACCGAGGGCGATGTGTGGGAGCTGCCGTGCGGCGAAGCCGAGTTCCTTGCGCAAGAGCGTTCGCATACCTATCTGGGCCAGGGTTTTCTCAAGCGCGCCTTTATGCTGCTCGCGGGCATTCTCGTCAATATCCTGACGGGCTTTTTGCTGCTTATGAGCATCTACTCTATTTCGGGTGTCACCGTGCCGATGGATACCAACGTGATCGGTCAGGTTGACGAGGGGTCTATTGCCGCCAAGGCGGGTATCGAGGGCGGCGACGCGATTCTTTCGGTTGACGGAGTATCGTGCTCTACCTGGATTGACGTTTACGATGCCATCGGCAAGGCCGCCGGTAAGGACGATATCGCCATTGAGTATGAGCGCGACGGCAAGCAGCATTCGACCTCGGTTGCGCTCAAAGAGGACGAGCGCCTAGGTGTGTATGCCTCTACGCAGGTGGTCCGTTTAGACCCCATCACGTCGGCTCGCCTTTCGTTCTCCTGTGTCGTGCAGACAGCGGAGGGCGTGATGCGCCTGCTCCAGCCGCAGCATACGATGGAGATTCTCGATCAGTCTTCTTCGATCGTGGGTTTTACCGTTATGTCCTCACAGGCTGCTGCTGCCGGCCCTGCCACGTTCCTTTCGTTTGCCGCCCTCATTTCGTTCTCGCTTGGCTTTATGAACCTGCTGCCCATCCCACCACTCGATGGCGGCAAGCTGGTCATCGAGATCATTCAAAAGATTGCTGGCCGCGAGCTTCCGCTCAAGGTCCAGACGATTGTGAGCTATGTGGGCATCGCGCTCTTTGCGCTGCTGTTTGTCTATATGCTTCGTTCCGACGTCCTTCGATTTATCCTGTAGGGGAGTGTTTGGATTGTCTTTATCCCATTCTTTGCCGCGCGAGCTGACGCGCCCCGTGCATGTGGGCGGCGTGCAGATCGGTGGCGGCGCGCCGGTGGTGGTCCAATCCATGACCTGCACCGATACCGCTGACGCCCAGGCAACGCTTGCGCAAGTGTGCGCGTTGGCGCAGGCTGGCTGCGATATCGTGCGTGTGAGCGTGCCCACCGAGGCCGCGCTTGAGGGTTTCCGCACCATCTGTGCCGAGTCTCCGGTGCCGATCGTCGCCGATATTCACTTTAACCATAAGCTCGCCATCGGCGCCGTCGAGGCTGGTGCCGCCAAGCTTCGCATCAATCCCGGCAATATC
Source organism: uncultured Collinsella sp. (assembly GCA_938011875.1). GTDB lineage: Bacteria > Actinomycetota > Coriobacteriia > Coriobacteriales > Coriobacteriaceae > Collinsella. The sequence continues at coordinate 4,936 of CALLST010000009.1, forward strand.
GGCGATTGGGCTAAGGTCGATGCCGTGATCGATGCCGCGGGCGCCGCTGGGTGCGCGATTCGTATCGGTGTCAATGCCGGTTCGCTCGAACAGGCTATCGCCGCGCGCGACG
>CALLST010000010.1:0-3221 GCA_938011875.1 uncultured Collinsella sp.
AGGGCGATCCCGAGAAGGTCGCCGCCGACAAGAAGGCACTGCAGGAGAAGGTCGATGCGGCCTTTACCTACGACAATATCAAGTACTCCGGCACCGACGCGGTCGCTAGCAAGGATGGTCTGACCGATGACCTCCAGATGCCGCGCACGAGCACGCTCGGCGTCGACGGCAAATACTATAAGGTCGAGTACTCCGCCAGCACCGATGACATCACGTTTAACGGTTACAAGGGCACGGTCTACCAGCCGCTGCCTGGCACCGAGGCAGCGAAGACCAAGGTCACCCTTACGGTGACCGATAAATCCAACGCCGAGGTCACGGCAAGCAAGACCCTTGACTTTGCGATTGCTCCGCAGGACCAGGGCGAGCTCAATGCCGAGCTTTCTCTTATGGAAAAGGCGAAGGCCGGCTATGCTGCCGCCATTCTGAATGGCCAGGACGCTAGTGCCGTTTCGACCGACATGCACGCGTTCCAGAAGGCGTATCTTGATGCCGACGGCAACCTTGCCTGGAGCTACAACAAGGCAACGACCGATTCGACGTCCCTTGGCATTGTTCCGGTTGACCTGCCTGGTTATGACGCGATGTCCGGACAGGATTGGCGTCTGTTTAAGTCGAGCAACAGCTCCATTGTTTCTGCCGAGAACCTCAAGGTCACGCAGCCGCAGTACAACACCAGGGTTGTCGTTTCCTCGCGCCTGACGAGCGAGAAGTACGCTCGCTATGCCGAGCGCTATCCCGACAACACCACGTACGCGAAGCTTGCCAACCAGGACGTGTCGGCAAAAATCACGGTTCTGGGCACGAGTGGTCAAAACAGCCCCGAGGTCACAGCGACGTGCTCGGTTATTGGCGTCGACGCCAAGGGCAAGCAGCAGACGTGGGCAGCCGCTTCGCAGTACACGCTCAAGAACGGCTCGACTGCCGCCGATCTTTCCGAGGAGCTCTTTAAGCAGGCTGGCCTCAAGGCCGACTACGACCCCAACGGCTCTTGGGGTTGGGTGCTCAATTCCATTACGTCGCCTTTCGATGCCGATCGCACCCTTGCATACGACCATGCTACGGGTGCCTATTGGCAACTATTCATCAACGGTGTTGCGGCGTCGGTGGGCGCTGGCAACTACAAGCTCGAGGCGGGCGACTCTGTCGTCTGGTGCTACTCGAAGTACGGTGACGCTGCGCCCACCGACCAGCTTTCGGTAAGCTGCACCGTTGTCGGTCTGGACGCTTCGGGTGATCAGCAGACGTGGGCGGAAGCTACGACCTCGCTGGTGGATTAGGGCGCAACTGCCGCCGATCTTTCCGAGCAGGTCTTTAAGCAGGCCGGTATTGGCGCCGACACTGGCACGGGCTCGTACGGCTGGTTCCTCAATTCGTTGACCTCGCCGTTCGAAAAGAACGTGACGCTTTCGACCGAGCAGGTTAACGAGAGTACCTGGAAATACTGGCAGTTCTTTGTCAACGGCAAGATGGCCAATGTCGGCGCCGGCAACTACACGCTCAAGGCCGGCGATGAGATTGCCTGGGTCTATGGTTCCGATGGCATCATGCCCGGTCAGGTTTCTGTCTCGATGGAGATCATCGGCAAGAAGGACGATAAGGCACAGCGCTGGACCGATCCTTCGAAGCAGGTGTTTGTTGGGGGCACGACGATCAAGGACGCCACTGCCGCCTACTTTGATGCCTTGGGCATCAAGTCCGAGATGTACGATCAGCTGGGCTTCTGGGGCGTTCACAGCCTTGTCTCTCCGCTTGACGGCACTAAGTTGGCCGGCGCTTGGTCGTACTTTGTTAACGGTGTTCCCGGTTCTCAGCTCGATAGTGACTACGTGCTCAAGTCGCGTGACGAGATCGTCTGGGCTTATGCTGCCGGCGATACGGTGCCTAATCCCGACGAGGTCGTAGTCAATCCGAGCGCCCCGCGTCCGACCGATTGGAAGTCCGATTGGGACGGCAAGTCCAATGCGGCGGTCGAGAACGTTTCGACGCCTACGGGTGCGCTAGCGAGCTCTTGGACGTTCGACTGGAAGGCGTATTCTGGTTCGGCGTATCCCAACGCGAGTGAACCTATTGTCGTGAACGGCAACGTGTATCTTGCCGTCAACAAGCGTTTGCTAAAGATTGACGCCAAGTCGGGCAAGGTCCTTGCCGAGTCGAATCTTAAGACTGCGGTCGGTTACACCTCGCGCCCGATTTATGCGAACGGTTTGGTTATTGTTCCGCTTGACGGCGGTGCGGTCCAGGCTCTGACGGCTGACGCGCTCACAACGGTTTGGGTCACTGACTCCGTGAGCGGGATTGCCCAGTCGAATTCTCAGCTGACGATTGATGGCAATTACCTCTATGTCGGCACCGTTGATGTCGACTATGGAAAGGGTACGTACAATAACGGTCATCTGACGCGTATTAACATCCTGACTGGCGCTGTTTCTTGGCAGCATGTCAATGCCGACGAGGGTTATTACTGGACGGGCGCGACGGTGGGCGATGACTTTGTCTTGGTTCCCACCAGTGCCGGTACCGTCGAGATGCTCAGCAAGTCTTCGGGCGATGTGCTCGGAAAGGTTTCGGTTGGTGCTGTTGTCAACTCCACCTGCGTGCTTTCGGCTGACGGCAGCCATGCCTATCTAATCTCGCGCGACGGCAAGCTGCACGTCTTGGCGATTTCTGATGGCGACTCACGCGATGCGGATGCCGCTTCGCGTATTACCGAGGAGCGTGTGGTCGACCTTGGCCTTACGGGATGTGCGTGCGTGCCTACGACGACGTATGATGGCAAGCTGATTGTTGGCGGCGAGGTTGCTGGCGGCTCTGCGCTGGCGATTATTGATCCGGCCAACAACTTTGCCAAGACGCTGGTTTCGTCTGCTGATGGCACTGCGCTTCCTGCTGGCGGCATCAAGGGCGCTCCGCTCGTGAGTGTCCAGGGCGAAGACGCGTATGTCTACTTCACGGTTAACTACGGCGAGAGCCCTGATTTTGTTAACTACACCTCAGGCGGTGGCGTATATCGTTACAAGTTGGGTGACGCTGAGGCTTCTGGTGTGTTTAGCGCAACGGGCCACTACAACTTCTGTGACTCGCCAATCGCTTGTGATACCCAGGGCAACTTGTACTACATCAACGACTCTGGCACGCTGTTCAAGCTGAATGCTGGCGTTAAGGTTTCGTTTAGCGCCGGCGAGGGGTCCAAGGTCGATTTTCAGACTACGGCCGCCAAC
>CALLST010000011.1:0-2398 GCA_938011875.1 uncultured Collinsella sp.
ATGCGCGTGTCGGCGCCATAGACCGAATGCATGACCTCCAGGTCGGAGCTCTCATCGGTCGCCTTTTCGAGCGTGTTGGTAAGCTCGGCGTTGCTGTTGAGCACCTGGGCCGTAACGCCGGCGAGCGCCACGCGGGCGACGCCGATCGTCATGAAGATAGCCGCAATGATGCAAAACGTTTTAAGAACGCTCATGAAAACCGGGCTTACCGCCTGGTTTGCCTGACGGCCCGCGCCCGTGTAGACATCAAAGCGCGGCGTGCGCTGCTCGCGGGGAGCAACGGGGGCCTGCGGTGTCTCACGATAGGCGGGCATGGCGCTCATATCATAGGCGAGTGCTGCGTTTGAAGTGTTGTAGCCCATGATATGCCGCCTCCCATCCCGAGTACGTTGGTAGTGTGTTTAAGCTTCGTTTATGGTGCGAGCGGGAGGTCCAATATCGCGCGGTCGCGCCTACAGACGCTGCGCCACGCGGATTTTGGCTGATCTCGCCCGAGGGTTGCGCTCAACCTCATCAGGCTGGGCAACCAGGGGTTTGCGGGTGATGACCTTGAGTATCGGCACGTTGCCGCACACGCACACCGGAATCTCCGGCGGACACGTGCACCCCTGGCTCATCTCCTTAAAGTGGTTCTTTACGATACGGTCCTCGAGCGAGTGATACGAGATGACGCAGATACGTCCGCCCGGGTTGAGCCACCTGGTGGCGGCATCAAGCCCTCGTTCGAGCACATCGAGCTCGTGATTGACCTCGATGCGAATGGCCTGGAAACTTTTCTTGGCCGGGTGTCCACCATGCCGACGAGCGGCAGCCGGGATACCCGCCTTGATGATCTCGACAAATTGGCCGGTGGTTTCGATCGGTTCTTGCTCGCGGCGGCGCACGATCTCGCGCGCGATCTGCGAGGCGAACTTCTCTTCGCCGTAGACGCGTAGAATCCGGGCGAGGTCGTGTTCGTTATAGGTGTTGATGACCTCAGCTGCGTTTAAGGTGTTATTACCCGGATCCATCCGCATGTCCAACGGGGCGTCCTCGTTATACGAAAAGCCCCTGCCAGGGATATCGAGTTGCGGTGACGAAACGCCCAAGTCAAACAGGAAGCCATCGACCCCGGGCACCTCGGCCGAGCAAAGCAGCTCGTCCAAGTCGCCGAAGTTGCCCTTCAGCAGCTGGTGCGGGACGCCGGGAACCTCGCGGTCCAGACGGGCGCCAGCGGCCTCGAGGGCCATGTCGTCCTGATCGACGCCGAGCAAAAGGCCCGTCTCCCCCACCTGCGCAGCCATCTTTACCGAATGACCGGCACCGCCAAGGGTGCAATCGCAGACAACGGAGCCGCTCTTGAGCTGCAGCGACTCAAGCACTTCGCCGAGCATGACAGGTTCATGCCGATATTCTTGTGTCAAGATCCCACGCTCCATCCGTTACCCGTGCCTTGCCCTTACGAGAAGAAGAGGTCCAGCAGAGCCTCATCGTCATCGTCCTCATCGGCCGCGGCGCGATCCCAAACCTCAAGGTGATCGTAGTTGCCCACAACCGTGACCTCGCGGTCGAGGTTCGCCTGCTTGCGGAGAGACTCAGAAAGACCGATACGACCGGCGCTGTCCACGTCCATCGACGTGGTGCGCTTGTTGATCGCCCTCATGAGCTTCTGGTCATTAATGTCACGCGGGTTAAAACCCTCGTGGCCCTCACGACCCGCGAAGAGTCCTTCGACCCACTTATCGAAGGCCTCGGCAGAGAACACGTACAGAGCATCGACATCCAGGGCCTTGAACACGCGAACGTGCTCTCCAAGCTCCTCGCGAAGGGGTGCAGGCAGGGACAGACGACCTTTTGCATCGAGATTGCGCTCGTATGCACCAGTCATTCCCATGTGCGCCCTCCCCTCGGTTACTCAGATGGCACGTACGCGGGGAACCACCCCGCCTGTCGACGTCATCAATAATATGGGGAACCGCCCCATTTTTCAACACCTTTCCCCACCCCTTCCCCCACCCCGCCCCACCACTCCACTCACCATATATTGCAAAACACCCCCAAGCATATGTTCGAAAACACAATATGTTGTGTTTGCAGCAAAGGCGGGATGCCACCTGTAGAACCACACCCGCGAACCTCAACCTTCAAGTTGACCTTGAGGCGATTTTTGCGTCCCTTTACATGCCGTTCACGTCGCCCCCAAACTCCCCCACCCACGGTACACACGGCCCACCACCGCGTCGGTGTCTGGCGAAAAATGGGACGGGCCCCAGATTGCCCATGCGCGCAAAAGTGCGTCTCGGCAATCTGGGGCCCGTCCCATTTAATATTTATAAATATGCAGGTCAGCGAGGTGCTAGCGATGTGCTAGCGGATGCGCCGCCAGATAGACCTCGGTCAGTTGCGTTCGGTCGACATG
>CALLST010000012.1:0-1264 GCA_938011875.1 uncultured Collinsella sp.
ACTGTTCGGTGGATATTGTTGGCTCGTCGGTCTCGTCCTGCCGAATGGGTGCCGCGACCGCCTCGACAATCGCGTCGGCTACGGGCTCGGCTTCCGGTTGCCCTGAGTCCGCTGCCTCGGCTTCTGCGGATGCGTCGTCCTCGCGTTCCTCATCGATCAAAAGCGCTTCGCGCGTTTGCGCGGCGGCGCTCCGAATGTGCCCCAGCTGACTCAAATCGATATCGATCTTGACGGGCTGGTGTGCGGCGTCCCACGAAAGCCATGCCACGATCTCGTCATCGATGATCTTGGCCAGATATTTGGGGACCTTCTCCTCCTTCAGGGGGTGGGTGGGGTCTAGGGCCAGGCGTAGGCGTTGGTCGCAGGCGCGCATCATCTCACCAAGCTTGCTGCTTTTTTGCCTGCTGCCGTGAATTCGCATGCATTCCCAAAAGCCGTTTTGGCAGCGGTAGATGTGAATGGGGTCCAGGCGATATTCGCAGTCCTCGTGGCGCTCGGACGCAAAGAATACGGCCGAGGCAAACATGGTGTAGGGCATGGCCGTCTCCTCCCCAAATAAGCTCGCCACGATGTCGGTCTTTCGGTGCGTGTCATAGTAGCGCGCCATACGGACATACACGGCGCACGCCACGTGGCGCAGATCGCGGTGGTGGCTGCGGTCGAGCCGCGAGTTACTTAGGTTGTACGTGGAGAGGGCGTTGATGGCGGCCATGAGTCGCTCCTCGCGCACCTCATCGGGCGGAAGGGGGAGCGTGGGCTCGGAGGTTTTGCGACGCTTAGGGGTCTGGCCGGACGGTGCCGGTGCTGGTACAAGGTCTCGCGCTGCGCGGCGTAGCTCGATAAGGGCGTTATCGAACATGACGGTTTTAGAGTCGCGAAGTAGCTTGGGGTCGAGTCCGTGGAAAACGGCGTTATCCTGCAGCCACACGCGCGCAAACCGGTCGATGCCGGGCTCGAAGGCACGATAGGCATCCCAAAAAGCCTTGATCTTTTTAAAACCATCAAGTGGGTCATCTACGCCAATGCCGCAGATCAGCTCATAGAGATACAGAAAGGCAAAGGACGTAGACGTTTCCTCGACGGTTCCGCGGCGCACTTGGGCACGCCAGGTAAAGTAGCCGCGCAACTGCCGGTCGCTCATGGCATTGTAGGTGGGAAAGTACGACTTAAAGGTGCCGTTGTAGGGACAGTCGTCCTCAAAGTCGGCCATCAGCAGGCCCTGGCGGTAAAAAAGCTCGGCTTCCGAAAGCCAGCGGCCCGCACC
>CALLST010000013.1:0-1440 GCA_938011875.1 uncultured Collinsella sp.
CAACAAGTCCTTATCATGTTTTTGCTCATGGGAATGGGCTACGCTCTAAACCGCTTGGGCATATTGAGCGAGCAGGCTGCAATAGAATTCGGAAAGTTGCTCATCAACCTTGTGATTCCCGCAATCATTCTCAAATCATTTTGGATCGAGTATTCGTTTCAGAGGATGTATGAGTTGGGAATGACCTTAATGCTGTCGGCGGCGATGTTGTTGCTCGCTTGCGTTGTTGCCCGCCTGTTGTTCAGGGGCCGTCCCATCGACATTTTTGCTGCGGCATTCTCGAATGCTGGATTTGTGGGAATACCCCTTGTTGAAGCGGCGCTTGGAAAAGATGCCGTGTTTTTCATCACGTGCATGATCGCTCTTCTCAATGCTATGCAATGGACATACGGGCAGTATCTGCTGTCGGGGTCTAAAAAATGTATGAGTCCTAAAGCGATCCTGGCAAGTCCAATGGTCATGGCTTTATTGGGCGGTTTCTTGATTTTTATCCTTCGTGTCCCAACGGTCCCTCTGGCACAGTCAGTGCTTTCGTATATCTCGGGGCTCAACACTCCGCTAGCAATGATGACTCTCGGTATCTATCTTGCTCAGTCTGATTTGATGGCGCTCCTGAGGGCGAAAAGCTTGTTTGCCGTCTCATCGGTCAGGCTGCTTGTCATTCCGATTCTTTCGCTCCTGTTCCTATGTCTCTTTCCATGTGATAGGTCAATTAAGATGGCGCTGCTGATTGCGGCTGCGACCCCCACCGGCGCGAATGTAGCTATCTTTGCCCAGCAGCATAATAAGGACTATCGATATGCATGTGGAACAGTCTGTGTTACCACCCTTCTGTCTATGTTCACTATGCCAGCGATAGTGTCCTTGTCTCAGCTAGTGTTCTAGGCGCTATGCCACGCACCTGCGGATGAACGCTTCGTGGCGGTCGATTATGGCCGGGGATCGTGCTGGCAACAGATGCCATCAACTCATCAAGGGGGCTTGCTATCATTGGTGCACTAGCTTGATGCTAAACTGAATTAATGATTGCGAGGTGGTTTACGTGATGTACCCGTATATGACATTCGAAGATGGTACCGAGGTCATTCATTCTGACCTGATCACAGATGGCGATATCGAAAAGGTCATCGTGCATTTTGAACGACCGACGGCAGAGGGTTTCGACTCCGCTCGTTGCGAGCTGCCTTCTTACAATTGGACCATGTGGGAGGGGCGTTTTATCGACGAGGAGAAGCGAGGTTTTGAGACTTTTCTGAGCAATAACGCCCATCTGCTGTATCGCTACGCCGCAAACGGAGGAGCTAAAGTTGCCTAGCCTTTTTCTTATTGGCGGCTATCGGGTCTTCTTTTGGTCCAATGAAGCGGGCGAGCCTATCCATGTCCATGTTTGCAAGGGGGCGCCTTCAGATAACTCGGCCAAAATCTGGCTGACTCGAAGAG
>CALLST010000014.1:0-1009 GCA_938011875.1 uncultured Collinsella sp.
ATCGCGGCCGCACCATCTGCGACGCGCACTGTCTGTCCGATCCCGACAAGAGCGCGCTTGTGGCACTCACCGTGGACGCCCCGCGCTTTCTGTCCGAGTTCAAGGCGCGCATGGCCCGCATGCTAGGCTAGGCTCGGGATCGAAGCACGCCCATCTGCTCGATGTGGCCGCTGGCGGGCCGACATCTACCGTTCGCCAGCCCGATGGTCCCCGGGGCGGGGAGAGCGCTATAATGCATTCTGCATCTTGGATTGTTACTCCTGTGTGGAGGCATGCCCAAGAGCAATACAACACGGATTGTTACGTAAGGCATGACCGCAATAGCACTGCTATTGGCTATCATGCCTTTTTCTGTGAGTGTTCTTGAAAGGAGGTTCACCATGCTTGCAATTAAAAAGCTTAACAACAACGCGGTTCTTTGCCGTGACGGACAGGGGCGAGATGTCATCGCCATGGGCAGGGGCGTCGGTTTCGGCGGAGATTTTCCTCGAGAGCTCCCTCTTTCTAAAATCGAGCATACGTTTTACGACATTGATCCTAAAGGACAAGATGTCATGAGGGATCTTCCCTCGGATATCGTGATGTTTGCGGCGAAAGTTATGGACATCGTTGCCAACGAACTGCCCTACGACCTCTCGACCAATGCGACGCTGTTCATGGCTGATCACCTGTCGTTTGCCGTTGCGCGAGCCCAAAAGGGGGTCCGCATCGCGATGCCTCTTGCCTATGAAGTGCGGGAGACGTATCCGAAGGAATACAAGGCTGCCCAGTTTATCGTCATGCGACTCGAGAAGGAGCTCGGAGAGCGGCTTCCCAAGGATGAGATTGCCAGCATTGCCATGAATCTCGTCAATGCGCGGGTTGTTCAGGCCATCGAGACCGCGAGCAAACCCACCAAGCAGTTTGACGATATGCTAGAAGATGTCACTGAGATCGTCGAGAGTGATTTTCGCATCATCGTTGACCGCGATTCCTACGATTTCACTCGCTATGCCACGCATCTGCGGTA
>CALLST010000015.1:0-1033 GCA_938011875.1 uncultured Collinsella sp.
TTGCCTTGCGCTCGGCATTGAGCTCGGCATCGCTCTCGCGCACCAGTTTGATAATCGCCGCGCAGGCCTCCTCGCCCACCAAGTCGCGAGCACGTACCGTCAGGCGCGTCGCCTCCTGCTTGTCGCCGTCGCTTGCAGCATCGGTCGCGCACATAATCAGGCAGATGGCAATCTCGGCCGAAGGCGAGGTCGGCACGCCTTGCAGGGCCAGTTCACCCATCACGTGCTCGTCGCTCTCATCGGCGGCATCGGGATAGGCAGTATGGATCTTGTTGAGCAGGCGCGTCGTATGCGCATCGTTGGGCGCCAGGCGCAGCGCCAGACGCGCGCAGCCCACGGCCGCCGAGACGTTCTCGGTCTCGGGCTCAAGGAAATACTGGCCCAAGTTGGCGTAGGCGCGGGCGGCGCACTTGCCGTCGCTCGCACGCTCTAGTACCGAAACCGAAAGCGAGGCCCACTCCTGCTTGTCCTCGAGTGCACGAAACAGCTCGGCCAGATCCAGGCGGTAGTTGCAGTTCATGGGGTCCCAGCGCACGGCCTGCATCAAGGCGTTGCGAGCACTCACATAATCCTGCTGGCGAATGTAGGCAAACGCCATGTCGGAATACAGGCGATCAAAGGGCACCTCGACCTGCACCAGCTCGCGCGGATCCTTTTCCACGCGGCGGTAGGCCAGACGCTCAAACTTGCTATCGAAGCTAAAGTACTGGCGGTTCTCCTCCGTCTTGCACTCGGCATCGATATACTCCTCGGCGAGCTCCACCAGACGCTCAAGCAGCGGCGTCGCCGTAGCCAGGTCGCCCTGCGCCAGATAGTTCTCGGCATACGTGATGTCTTCCAAGCTGATAGGCAGGTCCATGACAACTCCTCGGTCCGGGCGGCAGACTCAACGCGCGCCTTAAATATCGGTCAATACACAAAACCCGGGTCTCTTACGAGGCCCGGGCGTTCAATTTTGGTAGCCCGTACCAGATTCGAACTGGTGATCTCCGCCTTGAGAGGGCGGCGTCCTAAACCGCTAGACGAACGGGCC
>CALLST010000016.1:0-7980 GCA_938011875.1 uncultured Collinsella sp.
GAACAAATTGGCATGAAAAGAGGGCGGCATAGACCTTTTGGCCATGCCGCCCCCTTTGAATAACAAGTTGTCGCTCTGGCCGCCGCGTAGCGTCGACTAAGCTAGAGGCCAAGCATCGGCTCCAGAACAAAGAAGTATGCGAGCACCACGATGCCCAGGATGATGCGGTAAACACCGAAGCACTTAAAGTCGTGACGGCGGACGAATCCCATGAGCCACTTGATGGCGATGAGCGAAACCACAAAGGCCACAACGCAGCCCACGCCCAAGATAGCGACCTCGTTGGCGCCGAACGTGCCGCCCTTGATGAAGTACTTGACCAGCTTGAGCGCACTCGCGCCAAACATGACGGGAATGGCCAGGAAGAACGTAAACTTGGACGCCACCGAACGCGTGCAGCCCAAAAGCAGGCCGCCGATGATGGTAGAACCGGAGCGAGACGTACCAGGCACCAGCGAAAGCACCTGGAAGCAGCCGATACCCAGCACAGTCTTCCAGCTCAGGTCCTCGAGCGTGGCGATGGAGCCAAAGTCCAGATTCTCGTCATCGTCCTCATCCTCAGCGGTAGCCGCGGCGGGCGCCGCAAAGTGCGCACCGGCGGGACGCCCGCCCGCCACCACAGCACGCGAACCAAACGAACCGGCAACGGCCATTTCCTCGCGCTTGCTCGCGCGCCAGTTCTCAATCACGATAAACAGTACGCCGTACACAATGAGCGCCAGCGCCACGACGGGAGCATTGTAGAAATGCTCCTCCATCCAGTCGTTGAGCGGCAGACCGATCGCCGCGGCGGGAATGCAGCCGAGCACAATCTTGCCCCACAGCACCCAGGTGTCGCGACGGCCCTCCTTGCCCTTGCTGGGCGAGAACGGGTTGAGCTCATGGAAGAACAGGACGCAGACGGCCAAAATGGCGCCAAGCTGAATCACGACCAGGAACATATTCCAGAACGTCTCGCTCACGTTCATCTTGACGAACTCGTCCACCAAGATCATGTGACCGGTCGACGAAACAGGCAGCCATTCGGTGATGCCCTCGACCAGGCCCATGAAGGCAGATTTTAGAAGCTCGATGATATCCAAAGGGACCCCCTCGTTAGACACCCGCCGATATTGTTCTGCGGACGGTGCGGGCGATGTCCCATTATCAACCGTTGGCGGCGCGCCTGCGCCTACCCTTACCAAAAAACTCGCCCGTTCACAGAATTGCGAGCGGTCAAACCGAAATCCTTGGGTATAACTGCAACAAGATAAAGTGTCCGGCGGCCAACGCGCCCGCGCCCGCCCGACGCACGAGCCCCGCGCCCGTGCGATAGACCAAGGAGGAAACCATGAACGAGGGCTATACCAAGGTATTTGTTTCACTCGACGGTACTGAGCAGCAGGATTTTGTGCTCGCACGCGCCATCAAGGTCGCCGCGAACAACGGCGCCAAGCTGATTATCGGCCACGTTATCGATTCCACGGCGCTCGAGAGCGCCGGTTCCTATCCGGTCGATCTGGTCAACGGCCTAGAGGAAGCATTCAAGAACTCCATCGCCAAGCAGCTCGAAGAGGCCAAGGCCAATCCCGACATTCCCGAGGTCGAGGTCATGATTCGCACCGGCCGCATTCGTGAGACGCTCAAGGATGAGATGCTCGACGTGGTCAAGCCCGACCTGGTGCTCTGCGGCGCACGCGGCCTGTCCTCGATCAAGTATGCGCTGCTGGGTTCGATTTCGACGTTCCTGCTGCGCAATACGGACTGCGACATTTTGGTCGTAAAGTAGCGTTGCTCCCACCGGCCGCGGGGCCTGCGGGGTTTCCACGGGCACGTCCTCGCCGCGTTGCGGCTGCGGGATGTGCCCTTAGGAAACCCCTCCCGGCCCCGCGGCCTTCGCAGCCTTACTTCAGCGAGTTGGCTGATAAAAGATGGCGTGCCGCCCCGTTTGGGGCGGCACGTTTTGTTTTGGCTGCACGTTTTTGTTTGGGTGGGCGTCTGCCGCGTGCGTTACTCGAAATATTGAAACTTATTCGTTGAAAACGCGAATGTTACGACGAAGCCTTCGCCGGGCTCGGATGCCGCGGTGACGTCGATGCCCATCTTGGAGCACAGGCGCGCCACCAGGTAGAGGCCGATGCCCGTTGCGCGCTTGGTGGTGCGGCCGTTGTCGCCGGTAAAACCCTTCTCGAACACGCGCGGCAGGTCGGCCGCGCTCACGCCGCAGCCGTTGTCCGCGACGGTAAGCTCGATGCGTTCGCTCGCCAGGCCCTCGTCCAGCAACGCGCCCGAAAACACGATCTTTGCGCCGTCCTCGCGCGCATATTTGATGCTGTTCTGAATAAGCTGGCCTAGAATAAACTCGAGCCACTTCTCGTCGGTAAAGACCTCAAAGTCGAGGTTCTCGCACACCGGAGCCACGTGCGCCGCGATAAGCTCGCGCGCGTTGGCCTTAATCGCGCCCGTCACCAAGGTCTTGAGATCCCAACGGCGAATCAGGTAGTCGCGCTCCACGACTTCCGAGCGCGCGTAGTACAGCGCCTGGTCGATATAGCGTTCCACGCGAGCCAGCTCACGGCCCAGGTCATCCACACGTGACAGGTCGTCTTCGCTGCCATCCAGATTTTCCAAAATTAGATGGGCCGCCGCCAAGGGCAGCTTGGCCTCGTGAACCCAGCTCTCGATATAGTCGCGATAGTCATCGGTCTGGCGCCGGCCTTCGGCAACCTCGTCGCAGGCAGCTTTGCCCACCCGGCGCAAGACCTCGTACTCGAGCTCGCCCTCGGCATAGGTCGGGCATTGCACCATCTCCTGCACCCATGCGGGACTCTCGAGCTCCTCAGCCGCGCGCTCCAGCTGGCGCAGAAAACGGCGACGGCGAGCGTACTCGATCACGATGCCGAGCATACCGAAGATAAAGGACACGCCGACCGCCACGACCACGATAGAAACGGGTGCGCCGGCGACCGTCAGCACAAAGCAGCTCAGCAGCACGCCGCACGTCCACACGGCGACGGGAAGCAGCGCATCTTTAAAGAACTTGCCAAACGACATAGCCGGCCCCTAGACCGAATAGCCTTGGCCGCGATGCGTCGTCAAATACCCCTTGATGCCGATTTTTTCGAGCGTGGTGCGCAGGCGGTTGATGTTGACGGTGAGCGTATTGTCGTCCACGAAGGCGTCGGAGTCCCACAGGTCCTGCATGATGGCCGGACGCGAAACGATCTTGCCCGCGCGGCTCAGAAGCAGCGAGAGGATACGCAGCTCGTTTTTGGTGAGCTCGGTACTGTCGCCGGTTGCCGTATTGGTGACCATGGAGCGGGCGAGGTCGAGCTCCAGCCCCTTGTGGACGAGCGTACTGCGCTCACCTGACGCCGCGGTGCGACGCAGCAAGGCATTGATGCGCGCCACGAGCACACGGGCGCTGTAGGGCTTGGGAACAAAGTCGTCCGCGCCGAGCGTCATGGCCATGACCTCGTCGATCTCGGTCGTGCGCGACGTGAGGACGATGATGGGAACCTCGGATTCGCGGCGAACCTCGTGGCAGATATGCTGGCCGTCCTTGACGGGAAGCGTGAGGTCGAGCAGCACTAGGTCGGGCGCGGCGGCGAGAATATCGCGCGAGACATGCTCAAACGATTCGCATGTCTCAACCTCAAAACCGGCGCGGGCAAGGATGTCGACAAGCTCACGACGAATGGGCTCGTCGTCCTCAACGATATAGATCAGCGCCATGGATTCCGCTCCCCTCTCGGTTGTCTTGCCACCATTATGGCTGCGAAACTGCAGGTGTGCACCGCGCGCGGTGCCAAGGTGACAGAACTGTTCGCGAACGGGGGGCGTTTGGCTCGCCTCGCACTCGCAGCGGTGACGGGGACCAAAATGATTATTAAATCCCCGTCCCAGAATAATCATTTAGCGGCGGGCGCGAAGCTTTTCGTAGCCGTCGGCGAGGAAGGCGACCGTGGCGGCATCGGCCTCGGCGGCATCCGCCTCGGTTGCGGGAACCACGCCGTGTTCGTCGCTCACCAGGAACAGCGCGCCCTTGAGCTGAGCGGGGATGTCTACGCGCGTGACCGGGATGCCCTTGGTCTGGGCCAGCTGTTCGATGAGCGTCGCCGTGCCGCACAGGCACTCGTCCGCCGGCGCCACAAAGGTCAGCTCGCCGTTATCGACAGCAGCGAGCAACTCGGGCGCCACGCCGGTTTCGTCGGCCTCGGAGCGGGCCTCGGCGGAGCGGGCACGCAGCGCCTTGGCCGAAGTATCGGCCAGCGGCTCGTACTCACCCACCGTCATGGCGGCATTGCCGTTAACGTCGATCACCAGCATGAGCACGCCGTCGTGCGCGGTGTAATCGCCCTCGGCAAGCGACCACTCAACGTGCTGTTTGGCCCAGCTGAGCATGTTATGGGTAAGCGGCTCGCCCTGCACCAGGCGCTCGGACAGCGCGCGGATGTGACGGTTGAGCATGGGCACCTTTTTGTTGGACATGCGCCAACGGCAGATGAGCGCGGGCTTGTCGAGCGTGAACTTCTCGACCGCCTCCTGATTGGCGCAAAATTCCTCGTACGCACGCTGATCCTCGGCATTGCCAAACAGCTCGGCATCATCAATCTGGGGCATGGTTGTACCTTTCGTGTTAGTCATTCCGTCCTCTTATACCAAAAAGACGGCCCTCCAAACGGAGCGACCGTCTTTTGCGGAGATTATTTTGTCCCGGAGCAAAACTTAGTGGCGGAAATGCCTGGCACCGGTGAAGACCATCGCGATGCCATGCTCATTGCAGGCCTGGATGCTCTCGTCGTCGCGCTTGGAGCCGCCGGGCTGGATGATGCAGGTCACGCCATGTGCAGCAAGCACGTCGACGTTGTCGCGGAACGGGAAGAATGCGTCGCTTGCGCAGGCAAAGCCGCCCTTCTCCACGCCCTCGCGCTCGCAGAAGTCCTCGGCACGCTCGCAGGCCAGCAGCGCAGAATCCACGCGGTTGGGCTGACCGGGGCCCATGCCAATGCCGGCCTTGCCCTTGGAGACCAGAATGGCGTTGGACTTAACGCCCTTGCAGACCTTCCAGGCAAACTCGAGCTCGGCCATCTCGGCGTCGGTGGGCTTGCGGTCGGTGGGGAACGTAAAGGTCGCGGGATCCTCGGTCACGTGGTCGACTTCCTGCACCAGCATGCCGCCGTCGACGGAGCGCAGCTCCACCTGGGCGCCGTGGTCCACGCCGCCGGTGGCCAGCACGCGCAGGTTGGGGCGCTTGGCCATGCGCTCGAGCGCCTCGGCAGTGTAGCTCGGGGCGATGATGACCTCGACGAACTGCTTGTTCTGGTCGGCGAAGTGCTCAACCAGCTCATAGGGAACCTCGCGGTTGCAGGCGATGATGCCGCCGAAGGCGCTCTTGGGATCGCAGGCGAAGGCGCGGTCGTAGGCAGCCGTAATATCCTCGGCAACGGCGGAACCGCAGGGGTTCTGGTGCTTGAGGATCACGCAGGCCGGCTCGTCGAACTCGCGGACCAGGTTCCAAGCGGCATCGGCATCCAGATAGTTGTTGTAGCTGAGCGGCTTGCCCTGGATCTGCTCGGAGCCCACGAGCGGAAACTGCGAGCTCGCGGTGTTCTCGCAGCCCTCGGCAAAGCGGTAGACCGTAGCCTTCTGCTGAGGATTCTCGCCATAGCGCAGGTCGTCGACCTTCTCCAGCGAGATCTCGAGCTTGGCAGAGGTGTCCGCCACGTCGCTTGCCTGGGCGGCAAGCCAACGGGAGATAGCCGTGTCGTAGGCAGCGGTGGTCTGGTAGACCTTCACCTGCAGGCGACGACGGGTGGAAAGCGTGGTGCAGCCACCGGTCTCGCGCATCTCGGCCAGGACAGCTTCATAGTCGGCCGGGTCGGAGATGACGGTAACGCTCGCGGCGTTCTTGGCGGCAGAGCGCAGCATGGAGGGGCCACCGATGTCGATGTGCTCGATGGCGTCCGCGAAGGTGACCTCGGGGTTGGCGACGGTCTTCTCGAACTCGTACAGGTTGACGACGACCAGGTCGATCAGCTTAATGCCGTGCTGAGCGGCCTCCTGCATGTGCTGCTCGGAATCGCGGCGGGCCAGCAGCGCGCCGTGGACCTTGGGGTGCAGCGTCTTGACGCGGCCGTCCATCATCTCGGGATAGCCCGTGAACTCCTCGATGGGGGTTACGGGAACGCCCGCGTCCTCGATGGCACGAGCCGTGCCGCCCGTAGAGATGATCTCGACGCCAAAGTCGTCAACCAGCGTCCGTGCGAAATCGACGACACCCGTCTTATCGGTAACCGAGATCAACGCGCGTGCGATCTTCACATCAGATCCCATGCAGTCCTCCTGTCTGGTACGCCGCCGTGCTCTGTGAGTCGGTGATACGTCGATCTGCAGCGCTCGCGCAGCGGCATTGAAAATACTGATTCAATGTAGCGCATCGAGCGCGACGTTGCACCCCGCAACGGGCGCATGTGCAGAAAAAGTTTGCGCGCGGAGGGGATGGACACGGCACTGGGCACGGTGAGTTGATGGAACACAGGGGCACCATAATTAGATGCCAATGGCGTGGTAGAACTGTGCTCGATATGCATCCGCAAAAGAAAGAGGCACCATGGTCTCGCGGGTTCTCTACCGACCGTTTGATACCGAAGACTTCGACGCCATCGCGCTGATTCTGCAGCAGCTTTGGCATAACAATTCGGATAACGATGAGTACAACCGCCTTGAGGCCGCATGCGACCTCGCCTATTGCCTTTCGTCCTCGACGTTTTCGCAGGTTGCGGTAATTGACGGCGAGGCGCGCGGCATTGCGCTTGCACGCGCAGGACAGAGCCCCGGCGTCACTATCAACGAGCATTGGATGGATACCGAACGCGCGTTGCTGTCGCAGATGCGCGAGCTGGAGCCCGAAGCTTGCGCCGAGTATCTCTCGTTTGTGCGCGCCACCATTCGAACCAACAACCGCCTGCTCGAATGCAGCCCGCTGCCGCACGACAACGAGGTCACGCTGCTTGCCGTGGATCGCGATGTCCATGGCCTGGGCGTTGGCTCGGTGTTGCTCGATGCCGCGGTCTCGTATCTGTCCTCGCGCGGGGCGACAAGGGCGCACCTGTACACCGACTCCAACTGCTCGTGGAAGTTCTACGAGCTGCACGGCTTTAAGCGCACGGCCACGCACCGCGCCAACCGCGAAGAGCGCCGTCACGACATGCCGCGCGAAAGCTTCCTCTACGAGCTGGACCTAACCGTCTAGGCCCAGCGGCCATACCTAGTCGTTGGGGACGTTCTTAAATGACTAGTCGTTGGGGACAGTCTTCGTAGGTAGCGCATGAAAAAGGGATGGGCTTCCCCCGACGGCTGTCGAGAAAAGCCCATCCCATAATTCAGGACCGCTAGAACGTTCCGCCGCCGCCTCCGCCGACGCCGCCACCGCCGCCACCGGAAAAGCCGCCGCCGCTGCCGCCGCTCGAGCTATCGGAACTCGAAGCCAGCTCACGGATGCTCTCGTGATACACATTGTTAAATGAATCGAGCGGCGAATCGATGCCGTAATGATGGTAGTACCACCAGTAGCAGGGGTAATTGTCGTAGAAACCGTCGGCCTCGCGCACCTCGGGAGGAACAGCCTCGGCAAGCTGACGCAGGACTTCCTTCGAAACGCCCAGCGCCGCGCCCATCACCAGCAGCTTGTTCCACAGTACCAGATCGCCGGGGACGGCTTCCTTTAGACGCGTGAAGTCCTCAAGCCAATGCTTAAGCGCCTTGCAGCGAGCCGCCACCTCGGCGCCCTCCGGCGTGTAACGGCGGAAGGTGCAGCTCAGGACAAAGCCCACGATCGTAACGGGGATCGAGATCATAGCGGCACCGACGTTGGCATCCGCAAAGTCGGTATAGAACAGAGAGCCCAGAATGCCAAAGACAATGATGATGCCGAGAACCAGGCCGGCCACCATCGCGATAGTGCCATCCGATGCAATAAGCTCGCGCGCCTCCAGCTTG
>CALLST010000017.1:0-5383 GCA_938011875.1 uncultured Collinsella sp.
ACGACTACTTCCTCTACTATTTGCTGCGCTTTGGCTTTGAGCCGGGCAAGATCTACCGCATGGCGCTCAAGAGCTTCGAGGGTGTCTACGACAAGGTCACCATCCATACGTGGCTGCGTACGTTCTACCGTCGCTTCTTTGCCCAGCAGTTCAAGCGCAGCTGCCTGCCCGATGGTCCCAAGGTGGGCTCGGTGACGCTCAGCCCACGCGGCGATTGGCGTATGCCGAGTGACGCTAGCTCGCGTCTGTGGCTTGCGCAGATCGACGCGCTCAATCCAGTTGACTAAGGTTGGCTAAATTGAACCAATACGGGGGTTGCAAGCGTTACACTTTTGCAATCTGATGGCCCGTATCGCGCGGCGCTCTTGTCGGAGCGCCGCGTTTTTTATATCGAAAGGTGGCACCATGCAGGCATCGCAGCGTCTCGACCGCTTTGGCGCGGAGGTCTTCGCCTCGCTCAACAACAAGCTTCTCGCGCTGAAGGCTCAGGGCAAGACCATTTACAACATGAGCGTGGGCACGCCCGACTTTAAGCCGTACGACCATGTGGTCGAGGCGCTCACGCAGGCAGCCCAAGATCCCGAGATGTGGAAGTATGCCCTGCGCGACCTGCCCGAACTCAAGCAGGCCGTGTGCGATTACTATGAGCGTCGCTTTGGCGTTTCGGGCATTACGCCGTCTATGGTGCAGTCGTGCAACGGCACGCAGGAGGGCGTTGGCCATTTGGGCCTTGCCCTGCTCGATCCGGGTGACACCATTCTGGTTCCCGATCCGTGCTACCCGGTCTTTGAGGCGGGTGCCAAGATCGCCGATGCCAAGCTCGAGTACTATCCGCTGGTTGCCGAGCACAATTACCTGCCCTATGTGGCGGGTATCGATCCCGAGGTTGCCGATCGTGCCAAGTACATGATCGTGTCGCTGCCCGCGAACCCGGTCGGCTCGGTGGGCACGCCCGAGGTCTACGAGGAGATTATCGCCTTTGCCCGCGAGCATGATCTGTTGATCGTCCATGATAACGCGTACTCCGACATCGTGTTTGACGGCGAGCCCGGCGGCAGCTTCTTGCAGTATCCCGGCGCGCTCGAGGTGGGCGTTGAGTTCTTCTCGCTCTCCAAGTCGTTTAACGTCACCGGTGCCCGCATCGGCTTTTTGGTCGGTCGCGAGGATGTGGTCTCTGCCTTTGCCAAGCTGCGCGGCCAGATCGACTTTGGTATGTTCTTCCCGATCCAGAAGGCTGCTATCGCTTGCCTGAACGGTCCGCGCGATGAGGTCGAGGCGCAGCGTCTGAAGTACCAGGAACGCCGCGATGCCCTGTGCGACGGTCTTGAGGGCCTGGGCTGGGAGCGTCCCAACGCGCATGGCTCTATGTTTGTGTGGGCCAAGCTTCCCGGTGGTCGCACCGATTCCATGGCGTTTTGCGAGGAGCTCATGGAGAAGGCCGGCGTTGTGGTGACGCCGGGCGCGAGCTTTGGCCCTTCGGGCGAGGGGCACGTGCGCATGGCGCTGGTCCTGCCGCCCGATCAGATCGCTTTGGCTGTCGAGGCCATTCGCGAGGCGGGCCTGTATTAGAAACCTATTTCGACTCGTCAATAGCTCGAAACCGATTTCGTGCAGTTATTTTACGAATTCTGCAAACAATTTCGGTAAACGGTCGATTTTTGGCTGCGAATAGGAGCATAATCAAAGTCCCGATTGGATGTATTGGGATTACGGCAAGCCGCTCGGGTCGTTCCCGGGCGGCTTGTTTGTGGAGAGAGATGGGAGTTTCTAATGGTTAACGAGAAGAAGGTCGCTATTGTCGGCTGCGGTTTCGTCGGTTCGTCTTCGGCGTTCGCGCTGATGCAGAGTGGTCTGTTCTCTGAGATGGTCCTCATCGACGTGGACAAGAACCGCGCCGAGGGCGAGGCCCTGGATATCGCGCACGGCATGACGTTTGCCGAGCCGATGAAGATCTACGCCGGCGATTATTCCGATGTCGCCGACGCCGCCATGATCGTCGTCACCGCTGGCGCTGCCCAGAAGCCCGGTGAGACCCGCCTGGACCTGGTCAACAAGAACGTCAACATCTTTAAGTCCATTATCCCCGAGATTAAGAAGTCCGGCTTCGACGGCATTCTGCTAATCGTCTCCAACCCGGTTGATGTTCTGACCTATGCTGCCATCAAGATGTCCGGCCTGCCCGAGGGCCATGTCATCGGCTCCGGTACCGTGCTCGACACCGGTCGCCTGCAGCAGATGCTTGGTGCCCACGTCGAGGTTGACCCGCGCGACGTTCAGGCCTATGTCATGGGTGAGCACGGCGACTCCGAGTTTGTCGCTTGGTCCAGCGCTCAGGTTGCCGGCGTTCCGCTGAACACCTTCTGCGAGCTTCACGGCCACCTGGAGCACGAAGCCGCCGAGAAGCGTATTGCCGAGGACGTCAAGAACTCCGCCTACACCATCATCGAGAAGAAGCACGCCACCTACTACGGCGTCGCCATGGCCGTCAAGCGCATCTGCACCGCTGTCATGCGCGATGAGCAGACCGTTCTGCCCGTTTCCTCGCTCATGGTGGGCGAGTATGGCCTGTCCGATCTGGCTATCTCCATGCCGACGGTCGTTGGCCGCGACGGCGTTGTCTGCCGCGTCCCCGTGCCGCTGAACGATGACGAGCAGCATGAGCTCACTGCCTCCGCCAAGGCCCTCAAGGACATCATCGACAGCGTCGACTTCTCCTGCTAAATCAAGCTCGCTAGAGCGAAAAGCTACAATGAAGGCGTCCGGGTCCACACGGCCCGGGCGCCTTTTTGGTGCAAAGTAACCTGACCCCAATGCACCATAGTTGATGGGAGGGCCATGTCGGATTCGCCTAATTTTTTGACCTATGCCCAGACGGCGTTTGATCCGTTTGAGGAATGGCCGTTCTGCGCGGTGGATAGCCTGGTCTTTGCGTGGTTGTCCTATTTGCGTTTGCCGGGTGATATGGCGGAGCTGACGAACTGGCAGGGCCTAGACGTACGCGAGCTGCTGCGCGCCGAGTGCTACCAAGACATGATTGGCGACCTGTGGGAGCCGGAGGGGAGTCGTGCCCTGTTGGAGGCTGTGCCAGCAAGCCCTCGCTACCGTGGCGTTCGTGTTTGCGGCTATCGTAGCGTGAGTGATGCCGAGACAACGGAGCAGTTTGCGGCCATGACGTTCCGATTTCCGGCGGGGTTTAGCTATCTTGCCTTCCGGGGGACCGACAGCACGATTGTGGGCTGGAAAGAGGACTTTAACATGGCGTTCCGGTGTCCTGTGCCGGCCCAGGAATCCGCGGCGCGTTATGTAGACGAGGCGGCGGATGCGATTGACGGGCCGCTTTTGTGCGGAGGTCATTCCAAGGGTGGAAACCTTGCGGTGTACGGTGCGGCGATGTGCCCCGATGTCGCCCGTGAGCGAATCGAACGGGTGTATTCCCATGATGGTCCTGGCTTCGTCGAGGAGTTTCTGAACGGCAACGCCTTTGCCGATCTTTCCGGCCGCATCGATAAGACGCTACCTCGGTCGTCGATCTTTGGCATGATGTTCGAGACACAGGAGGACTATGCCATCGTTGAGAGCACTGAGTTCAGCCTGCTGCAGCACAATCCCTTTAGCTGGGTGGTTGATGGTCGCGACTTCGTGTACTGTGAGCGCCTGTCCGCCGGTGCTCGATACGTTGATGGCTCCATTCGCGAGATGCTGCTTGCGGTGTCGCCTAGCGAGCGCGAGCGTTTTGTAGATGCGTTGTTCTCCGTGCTTGAGGCTACGGGTGCTGAGCGGTTTGCGGATATCGCTGGGAATCTGCGCGAGAGCCTGCCCGTGATGCTCCAGGCTGCGCAAGGCTTTGACAAGGATACGCGACGCTTTGTCTCGCAGACTATCGTTGCGATTCTTAAGTGTGCGCTTCTGCCCAAACGTCCCCTGCCGGTAAGAGTCTGGCAGAACAGCTCGAGGCTTGGCAGTCCGAGCTCCTGCGCTAGCCATTGGTGCAAAGCAACCTGTCCCAGATGCACCAATCTTCGATGCGCTCGGGGAGGGCTCGACCGCTATACTGGTTCATGCCGAAATCGATCTAGAACGGAATGCCGTATATGAAAATCAATCACGCGATTCTGCATATCCTGGACTTTGACTCTGCCGTCAACGTTATGAGCCAGCGCGAGCTCGATATCGAGAGCCGCACCGTGCGTAATTTCGTAACCACGCACCTGCGGCGCGCTCGTACCTCGCCAGATAACAAGCGTGCCACGTTTGCCGAGAACTCCGCATTCGGCGGCGAGCTAAAGGGCTATTTCTTTGGTGAGCGTGAGTTCGTGGATCTGTCTCAGCAGATTGCGGAGTTCATCTCTTCCGAACTTACCAAGGCCGAGAAAGCCGAGTCCACTGACGTGCTTGTGGCGGACTTTGATGACGATGAGGATGCCCGCTGGTTTGCCGTGATGCTGCTGGGCTCCAAGCAGGCTTTTATGCACGAGGTGGGTCGCGAAGAGGGCGAGGTGCGCAACGACATTGCGCGCCACTACGCCATTCTGCCGAATCCCTCGCAAAAGGTGCCGAGCTATGCAATCGTGCGTGCAAGCACCATGGAGATCGGCTATGTGGATAAGAAGCGCAAGATTGCCGGCGAGGATCGCATGCTCATTCCCGATGGCCTGCTGCAGTGCGACACGGGGGTATCGGGCAAGGAGGTCATCGACACCGTGACGCGTGTGGTCGAGGAAGTCGCCGAGGAGCACGGTGCCAACACGGCTGTAGCACTCGCCAAGGTTAAGGCTGCTGTTGCCGAGAAAGTTGAGGATGACGAGGAACTGCCCCCTTGGGATATCGTCGATGAGGTCTTTGAGGACGAGCCGGTTATCAAGGAGAGCGTGCGCGCGGCACTGACTGAGGAGAAGGTGCCTGAGCGTGTGCCCGTGGAGCGCAAGCAGGTCGAACGCGCGGCGGTGCGCAACCACAAGATCCGTACCGACACGGGCATCGAGATCAGCTTCCCGGCCGAGATGGGTTCGAACTCTGAGTACATCGAGTTTGTCAACGAGCCCAACGGCCTCATCTCCATCGAGCTCAAGAACATCGGAAGTATTGAGAATCGATAAACTGCTCTTGGACGTTGCAAAAAACAAAGGCCGAAGCCTTTTGGGACTTCGGCCTTTTTTGTTTTCGGCTTGGTGGCTGACATTGCGCCGCAGGTTGAGCTCACGTCAGCGAAAACGCCCCTAAGCGAGCAAGGTGACGTGAAAGAGGAGGGAAGCGTACTTCGGTACGCGACCGACGATTGAACGTCAGATTGCCGCTTAGGGGCGTTTGCAGCGTCGAGCCGTTACGGCGTTTGGTAAAACGCCGTAACTTAAACTGCTTGTGCCAGCTTCTCGGCTCGCTCGGC
>CALLST010000018.1:0-5281 GCA_938011875.1 uncultured Collinsella sp.
CGTTGGCATCGGCCGAGGTCGCACGTGCCACGTTAGCCAGCGCAAAATCGAGCACTGTGGTATCGACGGGAACAGCCGCCTCGTCCGAGTCCACGCCAAAGCCAACACCCTCAACAGGCAGCGGGTAGGTGCCCTCGACCTCCATACGACCCGAGGTAATGGTGCCCGTCTTGTCCAGGCACAGTACGTCGACGCGAGCGAGCGTCTCGATGCAGTAGAGCTGCTGCGCCAGCACCTTGCGGCGGGCCAGGCGCACCGTGGCGATGGCGAGCACCGACGAGGTCAGCAGCACCAGGCCTTGCGGGATCATGCCCAGCAGGGCGCCCACCGTGGACAGCAGCGCCGACGAAGGCACATGACCAGCCAACAGCTCGGAGAAGCACCATGAAAGCGCACTATCGCCCGGGGTTCCCGCGGCATCCCACAGCTCGCTCACACTCGAGGCAAACAACGCCAAACCGAGCGGGATCATGATGATGCTCGCAAAGCGCGCGATGGCGTTAAGCGCGTTCATGATCTCGGAATTGACCTTTTTGACGTACTTCGCCTCGTTATTAATTTTAGCCACGTAGTTGTCGGCGCCGACATGGATCACGCGGGCGCGCAGCAGGCCCGAGTCGATAAAGCTGCCGCTCATGAGCTCGGAACCGGGCTGTTTCTTAATAAGGTCGCTCTCGCCCGTCAGCAGGCTCTCGTTCACGAGCGCCTCGCCCGATACCACCACGGCGTCGGCCGGAATCTGGTCGCCGCGCCCCAGGCGGATGATGTCGTCGAGCACGATCTGGTCCAGGTCGAGCTCCACCTCGGCGCCGTCGCGCACCGCGATGGCCTTCTTGGAGGTCAGCAGCGTGAGCTTATCGACCATCTTCTTGGACCGCATAGATTGAATGACGCCAATAGCGGTATTGAGGAACACCACAAACAGGAACGTCAGGTTCTTAAACGAACCGGTCAAAATGACCAGGAACGCCAAGATCACGTTGATCAAATTGAACAGCGTGCAGAGGTTCTCGATGATGAGCTCTTTGACCGACTTGGTCTTGAGCTCCATGTTGCGGTTGATCTTACCGGCGGCGATGCGCTCCTCGACCTCGGCGGTCGAGAGTCCGCGCTCGATATCCGTTGCTGCCATACCACGTCCCATCACGTCGCGTCAGTATAAGAAAAACCGCCCGGACCATGCGAGGTTCGGACGGTCTTACGTTCGAGGGTGCCCCATGTTGGATTCGAACCAACGGCCTTCTGCTCCGGAGGCAGACGCTCTAATCCCCTGAGCTAATAGGGCCAACGTTTGGCATTATACCCAAGTGCACCACGGGCTATCAAAATAAAAGAAAAAGCTTTGCAATTCCGAGGAAGACGCGGCGCAACGGCCCACTTTAGAAGGCAAAAGCGAGTCAGATAGTATAAACTCTCATGCACCATATATACACGGCTCGCGATGCGGGCCGTTTTTGCAAAAGTTATCCATCGAGGTGAGAGGCACACCATGATTGCAATTTTAAAGCAGAGCGCCAGCGACGAGGCCGTCGGCCATATCGTCAGCTGGATTGAGAAAAAAGGCCTGAAGACCGATGTCTCGCGCGGCGAGAACGAGACCATCATCGGCCTGGTGGGCGATACGACCAAGATCGACCCGTTCCTGCTCGAGTCCATGGATGTCGTCGAGCGCGTGCAGCGCGTCTCCGAGCCTTTTAAGCGTGCCAACCGCAAGTTCCACCCCGAGGACTCCGTCATCGACTGCGGCCACGGCGTCAAGATCGGCGGTGACCAGTTCCAAGTCATCGCCGGCCCCTGCTCCGTCGAGGGCGAGAACCTCATTCGCATCGCACGCCGCGTAAAGGCCGCCGGCGCCACGATGCTGCGCGGCGGTGCCTACAAGCCCCGCACCTCCCCCTACGCCTACCAGGGCATGGGCCCTGCCGGCCTCGACCTGCTGTGCGAGGCGTCTGCCGAGCTCGACATGCCGATCGTCACCGAGATCATGGACCCACGCGACGTGCAGGTCTTCCTGGACAAGAAGATCGACGTCATGCAGATCGGCGCCCGCAACGCGCAGAACTTCCCCCTGCTCAAGGAGGTCGGCAAGACCAAGACCCCGGTCCTGCTCAAGCGCGGCATGTCCGGCACCGTCGACGAGTTGCTCATGGCTGCCGAGTACATCATGAGCGAGGGCAACGACAACGTCATCCTGTGCGAGCGCGGTATCCGCACCTTCGAGACCCGCACCCGCAATACCTTCGACCTCAACGCCGTGCCGGTGCTGCACCACCTGTCGCACCTGCCCGTCGTCGCCGACCCCAGCCACGCCACCGGCTACACCCGCTACGTTGAGCCCATGGCGCTCGCCGCGACCGCCTGCGGTGCCAACGGCCTGGAGATCGAGGTCCACGACGAGCCCAGCCGCGCATGGTCCGACGGCGCCCAGGCCCTCACCCCCGATCAGTTCGACGACACCATGCGCCGCATCCGAGCCATTCGCGAGGTTGTCTGCCAAGAGACCATGGAGTAGCCCATGGGTACGGTGAGAAACGCGCGCGTTAACCAGGGCGGCCCCAAGTGCGCCGGCATCGTCGGCCTTGGCCTCATCGGCGGTAGCTTTGCCCGCGGCTATGCGCAGGCGGGCGTCCGCGTGCTGGCCTGGGACCCCGATGACGATGTCATGACGGCCGCCAGCATGGGCACTGTCGCCGGAGAGCTCAACGACAAGACACTCGGCGAATGCGACATCATCGTCCTGGCCTGCTACCCCGAGGCCTGCATCGAGTGGCTCGAGGCGCACGCCCAGGCGCTCGCCGACGCCACCGATACCGAGGCCATCATGGGCCCCGTGGTGATCGACACGGTGGGCGTCAAGGGCATTGTGTGTGAGCGGGCCTTTGAGCTCGCACGCGAGCACGGCTTTTACTTTGTGGGCGCGCACCCCATGGCGGGCACGCAGTACTCGGGCTATGCGCACTCCCGCGCCGACCTGTTCCAGGGCGCGCCACTCGTTCTCGTGCCGCCCGCGGTGAACGACGCACTCAAGCTGGAGCTTTTGGGCCAGGTACGCGAGATGGTGCGCCCCTTGGGCTTTGGCAAGTTCAGCGTGACCAGCGCAGCCGAGCACGACCGCGTCATCGCCTTCACGAGCCAGCTTGCGCACGTGGTATCCAACGCCTATGTTAAGAGCCCGACCGCTCAGGTCCACCACGGCTTTTCGGCCGGCAGCTACCGCGACCTCACCCGCGTGGCGCACCTCAACCCGCAAATGTGGTCCGAGCTCATGATCGACGACGCCGACGCGCTCGCCTTTGAGATCGACCATCTGATCGAATCGCTTGGCGCCTACAGCCGTGCGCTCAAGGACCGCGACCAGCGCTATCTGGAGAATCTCCTTGCCGAGGGCGACCGCATTAAGCGCGCACTCGACGACGAGGCCTCCCACTAGACCACCTATCACGCAGGTCGAAAGGACCATAGCTTATGGCGATTACCATCGATATCGACACTGCACGCCCCTACCAGGTGCATGTTGGCACGTTTATGCTGGAGCAGGCGGGACCGCTCGTGCGCGCCACTGCCGGCGGCACCAAGGCTGTCATCGTGACGGACACCAACGTAGGCCCGCTCTACCAGATGCCCGTTAAGCAGAGCCTGGAGGCGTCAGGCTATGAGGTAAGCGTCTGCACCTTCGAGGCCGGCGAAGCACACAAGCGCGCCGAAACCTATGTTGCCATTTTGGAGTTTGTGGCCGAGCACGAGCTTTCGCGCTCCGACGTGATCGTGGCGCTCGGCGGCGGCGTCGTGGGCGACGTGGCGGGCTTTGTGGCCGCCACCTACATGCGCGGCTGCAAGTTTGTGCAGATCCCCACGAGCCTGCTCGCCATGGTGGATTCGTCGGTGGGCGGCAAGACCGCCATCGACCTGGCCGCCGGCAAGAACTTGGCCGGCGCCTTTTGGCAGCCGAGCGTGGTTATCGCCGACGTAGGGTGCCTGGCCACCCTCACGCCCGAGCAGTTCGCCGACGGCTGCGGCGAGGTCGTCAAGCACGCCGTGATCGCCGATCCCGAGCTCTTCGCCGAGTTGGAGAAGACCCCGCTCACGCTGGAGCTGCTCAACCGCGATGTGGCCCGCGTAGCACTCATCATCGCCCGCAATATCGACATCAAGCGCGCCGTGGTCGTCGCCGACGAGCGCGAAACCAACCAACGCAAGCTCCTCAACTTTGGACACAGCGCCGGACACGCCGTCGAGGCCTGCGAGCACTTTGAGCTTGGACACGGCAACTGCGTGTCGATCGGCATGGGCATCATCACGCGCGCCGCAGCCCTGCACGGCGTCTGCGACGCCGAACTTCCCGGCCACATCGAGGAGCTCTGCGCCCGCCATGGTCTCAAGACCCGCTGCGAGCTTTCGGCCGACGCCATCTTTGCCGAGGCGCTGCACGACAAAAAACGTGCCGGTGACACTATCGACCTGGTAATTCCGCACGACATTGGCCGTTGCAGCATCGACCGCACGCCGCTTTCCACTTTCCACGAACTCATTGCCGAGGGCCTCGGCCAGAAGGGAGACGCATCCGCATGCTAGCCCGCATCACCCCGTCCCCGCTCAAGGGCACCGTTCCCGCCATCGCGTCCAAGTCGATGGCGCATCGCCTGATCATCTGCGCTGCGCTTGCCAACGGCGAGACACACGTCACCTGCAACACCACCTGCGCCGACATCGAGGCCACGGTGCGTTGCCTTACGGCCCTGGGCGCTCGCATCGAAACCGTCGAGGACGGCTTCCAGGTCCACCCCACTATGAAGAGTATTGAGTTTGGCCTGCTCAAGGCCCTTGCCGGCGGCACGCTCGACTGCGGCGAGAGCGGCTCCACGCTCCGCTTTATGCTGCCCGTCGCCTGCGCGCTGGGCGCAGAGGCCACCTTTGTGGGCCAGGGTCGTCTGGGCGCCCGCCCGCTGTCCCCGCTCTCGGACGAGATCATCGCCGCCGGCTGCGACCTACAGGGTCTGGGCGGTTTTCCGCTCAAGACGAGCGGACGCATGCGCCCGGGCACCTTTGTGCTGCCGGGAAACGTGAGCTCACAGTACATCTCGGGCCTACTGCTGGCAGCACCGCTGCTGGCCCAGCCCTCCTGCGTACAGGTGACCGGCCTGATCGAGAGCCGCCCGTACATTAACCTGACGATCCAGGCAATGAAGGCCTTTGGCGTCGAGGTCAACGTCGAGCGCATTCCGGCCAAGGACGGCCAGCCCGAGGTCACGAACTTCCGCGTGAGCAGTGGCTCGTACCGCAC
>CALLST010000019.1:0-3442 GCA_938011875.1 uncultured Collinsella sp.
TACGAGCAGCGGTTCCGATGCTATTCGTAAGGCCGTGCGCGATTCGCTCTCTAACTTTATCTGGAGCCGTACGCGCACCCGTCCGATGATCATCCCGGTCGTCATGGAGGTTTAGTTTGGCGCGCGGATCTGCACAAAACGCCAAAGGCAATAAGGCCAACAACCAACCGGCATCTGCGAAGGGTGCCGGTTCCCATCTGCGTGCCAATAAGGGCCACGAGTCCGAGTTTGATGAGTTTGAGCCCCTGGTCGAGCCTTCGGCCAATCGCGATATCGCCGGTGTGGTCATCGCCGTTTTGGCGATTGCGTCCTTCATTGCCGAGATTTCGCCGGCGACCGCACCCGTTACGGCTGCGGTTGCCGGTTTCTACCACCTGGGCTTTGGCCTGGGCGCCTACGTGCTGCCGATCGTCATTTTGCTGTTTGCCGCCACGCTCTTTTTAGGCGAGGACTCGCCGCTCAACGTACGCTCTGTTGCGGGCGGCGCCGTGGTCTTTATCGCCGTCGTCTCCATTCTTTCGCTGATGGTGCCGGGTACGAGTGTCTCTTGTGACCTTATGTTCACGCCGCAAAATTTGTCCGCCTCGGGTGGCTACATCGGTGCGTTTATTGCGAGTGCGCTGCAGAATGCCCTGGGTAAGCCTATCGCGATGGTAGTCCTGTTGGGCTTTGTCGTCGTGGGCTTGGTCATCATCGGCTTTTCGGTTGGCGGCGTTTTGCGCTCTGCTCGCGACCGTGCGGCCGATTTTGCCGAGCGCCGTCGTGCCGATGTCAACGCCAGCCCGTGGGGTGACGACGAAGCCCTGTCGGTGCCCGGCGTTGCCCGTCCGCACCTGAGCATTCTTCGTCAAAAGGGCTCCGATGCTGCCGTGACCACGGTCATGGGCAACGATGTGGACCCGGTTTTGGACGATGACGACGAGGACGAGGATCCGTTTGTCGACGTGTCCGAGTCGGTTGAGGCTGAGCGCGCTAAGACGACGCTGCTGCCGCGCCGCCATGCCAAGAAGGGCAAGGCTGCGCCTAAGCTCAATACAAGCGAGCCCGACCCGTCTTGGTCCGATAGCGAGATTGAGCTCACCGAGGGCGATGACGAGGATGACGAGGCTCCGATTGAGACCGCAAAGACAACTTTGCTGCCGCGCCGCCATGCAAAGCGCGACCAGGTAACCGGTCAGCTTTCGATGGAAGACGACCCCGATAAGATCGACGAGTCCGAGCCGCCGTTTGCCGTGAATCCTGTCTCGGCAGCACCTCAGATTCCCGACTTCTTGAAGCATCCCAAGGTTGCCGATGCGCCTGCCTCGAGTGCTGTCGGATCGGCTGCGGCTAGCGATGGGGGAGCGGACGGCGGCGCCGCAGATAACGAGGGCGAAGAAGAGGACGGCCTCAAGCTTCCGCCGCTCGAGATCCTGCACGCCAACCCGCAGTCGGCGTCCGCCGCGTCTTCGGACAAGGAGCTGGAGCAGACTGCCGAGTCGCTTCAGTCCACGTTGCTTGAGTTTGGCCGCAGTGCCCGCGTGGTCGGCTGGATCGCCGGCCCCACGGTGACGACCTTTAAGCTGCAACCTGGCGAGGGCGAGCGCGTGAGCAAGATTTCGAGCCTCGAGGACGATATTGCGCTTTCGCTCGCCGCCCAGTCGGTTCGTATCTTTGCCCCGATCCCCGGCACCTCTCTCGTTGGTATCGAGATTCCCAACCGCAAGCGCCAGAACGTCAATCTGGGCGACGTGCTGCCCTATGTGAAGGGCGGTCCGCTCGAGCTGGCCATCGGTCGCGATGCCGAGGGCACGCCGGTTGTCGCCGACCTCGCTAAGATGCCCCACTTGCTGATTGCCGGTACCACCGGTTCCGGTAAGTCGGTCATGATCAACTCCATCATCACGACCTTGCTCATGCGCGCTCTTCCCGAGGACGTTCGCTTGATCATGGTCGACCCCAAGCGCGTCGAGCTTGCGGGCTATAACGGTCTGCCGCATCTTTACGTGCCTGTAGTGACCGAGCCCAAGCAGGCCGCGAGCGCTCTGCAATGGGCCGTGTCCGAGATGGAGCGTCGCCTGAAGGTCTTCGAGCGCCTTAACGTTCGTAAGATTTCGACCTATAACGAAAAGCAGGCCGCCGGCGAGTTTGAGCATTACGACAACCCGCCGCAAAAGATGCCCTACTTGGTCATCATCATTGACGAGCTCTCGGACCTGATGATGGTTGCCGGCAAGGACGTCGAGGCGTCGATTGTGCGTATCGCCGAGCTGGGCCGTGCCGCCGGTATTCATCTTATCGTGGCCACGCAGCGCCCCAGCTCCAACGTGGTGACGGGCCTTATCAAGGCCAACATCACCAATCGTATTGCCTTTAACGTGGCTACGGGCATCGATTCCCGCGTCATTATCGACCAGATGGGCGCCGAAAAGCTTACTGGTTTGGGCGACATGCTGTTCTCCAAAGTCGACTGGGGTAAGCCCCGCCGTATCCAGGGCTGCTTTGTCTCGGATGACGAAATCAACGAGATTGTCGAGTTCGTCAAGTCGCAGAGCGAGCCCGACTACCACGAGGAGATCCTGTCTGCCGTGGCGCCCGCTTCCATGTCCATGGCGGGTGGCGGCGGCATTGTTCGCACCGGAGTCGCCGAGCCGCAAGACGATGATCCGCTCATTTGGGAAGCCGCCCATATTGTGGTGGAATCGCAGCTTGGCTCCACATCTGGCCTGCAACGTCGTCTGAAGGTTGGCTATGCGCGTGCCGGGCGTATTATGGACATGCTGGAAGAAAAGGGTGTCGTCGGCCCGCCCGACGGTTCCAAGCCGCGCGAGGTCCTGTTGGACGAGGAGGGGCTTGCCGCGCTGGAATCTGTCGACGCCGAGATGGCACGTGAAGATCGTGAGTTTGGAGGATTCTGATGGCTGCACGCTTTGGTGACATGCTGCTCGAGCAGCGTCGCCGAATGGGCCTTTCCATTCAGCAGGTCGCCAACACCATCAAAATCAGGCCGCAGATCATCGAGTTTTTCGAGACCGGTAACTTTGCCTCGATGCCGCCGCGCGGCTATGCGCAGGGCATGATTTCGAGCTATGCTCGCTTTTTGGGCCTCAATCCGCGCGAGGTCGTCAATGCCTACTTTGACGAGCTGATGGCATACGAGCGCGAGACGTCGCAGCAGGGCGGTCGTTTTCAGGACGCCGCCGGCTATGTCAATTCACGTTCCTCGGTGGATAATGGGCGCTTCTTGATGGTTCAGGGTGGTCGCTCAACGCGTTATGGTCAGCGTCCTCAGCAGGCCGGTTATATTACCGAGACGGGTTCGGGCGAGGAGATTCGCTCACAGCGTGACCGGTTCCGCAGTACGCCGATGCCCGAGGACCGTGCACTTCCCGCTGCCCGCGGCGTGGCGCGTGACCCTCGTGCCGGCTACGGCGACGGCGGCTATTCCGATCGCGGTTACCGT
>CALLST010000020.1:0-2219 GCA_938011875.1 uncultured Collinsella sp.
CTATACTCATGGAAAACCTCCCATTTCCCGATGTCCAAGAAATGGGAGGCAGTTCACTGTCCCCTTTGTGGTGGTTTGGAACATGTGGACGAAACAGCTTCGAAACACGCGATTTGTTCGTCAGGTGCTCAAAAACGTTTCTACCTGCACCGTAATCAAAACGAAACATCTGCTTGTCTGCTTATGCGAAACTTTGCTGCAACAGTGCGATATTATCCATAGTCGATAAAGCTCACGGCGCATGGGGCGCCGCGAACGACACCTTTCTTTTCCATCAATTGGAGGAAGCATGAGCTACACGCAGAAAGTTCTCGACGAGCTCAAGGCCCGCTATCCCGAGCAGCCTGAGTTCATCCAGGCCGCGACCGAGATCCTCGGCACCATCCAGCCGGCGCTCGACGCCCATCCCGAGTACGAGGAGGCCGCCCTGCTGGAGCGCCTCGTCGAGCCCGAGCGCATCGTTATGTTCCGTGTTCCCTGGGTCGACGACCAGGGCAAGGTTCAGGTCAACCGCGGCTATCGCGTCGAGTTCAACTCTGCCATTGGACCCTACAAGGGCGGCCTGCGCTTTAACCCGACGGTCACCCTGGGTATGCTCAAGTTCCTGGGTCTGGAGCAGATCCTCAAGAACAGCCTGACCACCCTGCCCATGGGCGGCGGCAAGGGCGGCTCCGACTTTGACCCCAAGGGCAAGTCCAACAACGAGATCATGCACTTCTGCCAGTCCTTCATGACCGAGCTCTATCGCCACATTGGCCCCAACACCGACGTTCCCGCCGGCGACCTGGGCGTTGGCGGCCGCGAGGTTGCCTACCTGTTCGGTCAGTACAAGCGCCTGACCAACGAGTGGACCGGCGTCCTTACCGGCAAGGGCCTCTCCTTTGGCGGCTCGCTCGCCCGTACCGAGGCCACCGGTTACGGTCTGGCCTACTTTGTGGACGAGTACCTCAAGAGCCGCGGAGACTCCTTCGAGGGCAAGAACGTCGTCGTTCACGGCTCCGGTAACGTCGCTATCTACGCGGTCCAGAAGGTCGCCCAGCTCGGCGGCAAGGTGCTGGCCTGCTCCGACACCCATGGCTGGGTCGAGGATCCCGACGGCATCGACTACACCGTGCTCGAGCATGTCTACAACAAGAAGCGCTCCGGCCACGACAAGGGTGTCACGCTCGCCATGTACGTTGACGAGAAGCCCAACGCCGTGTGGCATGAGGGCGACGGCCGCGGCGTGTGGCAGCTGCCCTGCGACATCGCGCTGCCCTGCGCTCGCGAGAACACGCTGCTGCTCGAGGACGCCCAGGCGCTCGTCGCCAACGGCTGCAAGGTAGTCGGCGAGGGCGCGAACATGCCCACGACCATCGAGGCCACGACTTACTTCCAGAAGAACGGCGTCGCCTTTATGCCCGGTAAGGCTGCCAACGCCGGCGGCGTGCTCGTGTCCGGCCTGGAGATGAGCCAGAACGCCGAGCACCTGTCCTGGACCTTCGAGGAGGTCGACGGCAAGCTCGAGCAGCTCATGCGTGGCATGTTCCACAACGTGGACGACACCGCCAAGGAGTATGGCCAGGAGGGCAACTTTGTCATGGGTGCCAACATCGCCGGCTTCCTGAAGGTCGCCGACGCCATGCTCGCCCAGGGCGTCTGCTAAATCTTCGCTCGACATAGCATGTGATGAGGCTCCCAGTCATCTTGGCTGGGAGCCTTTTTCTATGGTGACGATGGCGGCGGCCCCTCGTTTGGTACACTTAAAAGTACTGGACAAGTGAAGAGATGGGGGAGAACGTGCTCAAGTTCGGTACCTACGTCCGTGTTGGAAACGCGGCCGAAGCCTATGAGCTCTTGCAGAAGAACCGCAACAACAAGATTGTGGGCGGCGGCATCTGGATGCGTCTGGGTTCGCGTCGTGTGGCGACGGCGATTGACCTTTCGGCTTGCGGGCTCGATCAGATCGAGGAGACCGAGACCGAGTTTCGCATCGGTGCCATGTGCACCCTGCGTCAGCTCGAGCGCCATGTCGGGCTCAACGCGCTTGTCAACCATGTCTTTGAGTTCGCCGTCCACGACATCGTGGGCGTGCAGCTGCGCAACACCGCCACGGTGGGCGGCAGCATCTACGGCCGCTTTGGCTTCTCGGACGTTCTCTCGGCGTTCCTGGCGCTCGATTCGTATGTTGAGCTGACAGGCGCCGGCCGCGTGCCGCTCGCCGAGTTCGTCGACATGGG
>CALLST010000021.1:0-1611 GCA_938011875.1 uncultured Collinsella sp.
ATGGAGCGGACAACGGGGCTCGAACCCGCGACCCCAACCTTGGCAAGGTTGTGCTCTACCAACTGAGCCATGTCCGCTTGCGGGTTATTAATTTACGCGAGTTGTCCAAAAGACGCAAGTACTTTTTTCAAAAAACTTGTCTGCCGCATGTTCTTAGTAGCTAAACGCGCTAAAGCGATTGGCTAGGCACACGATTCCAGCGCTCCGCTAAACAGCTTCACCATCTGTACGCGCGTGCCGGCGCCGTCCGTACGACGAGCAACCTCCACGTTATCGACGAGCATACGCATAAGCTTGATGCCACGGCCGCGCTCCTCGGATGCGACCGGCTCGCTCGTTTCATCGATAGAATAGCCGGCACCTCGATCAAGCACCTCAACCACAACGCGATCGCCATAGGCCTGAACCGTCAGGACGCACCCGATACCGCCCGCATGGTCATAGGCATTACCCAGCGCCTCCCCCGACGCCAATGCGACATCGTAGCGCTCGTCACGGCGCAACGGAAGCGATTCAAGGAGTTCGGCGATGCGATGTCGGTAGTATGGAAGATTCTCGATACCCTGACGGACCTCGACGCTCTTACTCCAGCGAGGCAGCTCCCCCACCGGAATGGCGGGAATAGACTCCCGTGCCGGCCCCGCGACATGAAGGATATCGACAAGACGAGCAATCTCCAAAAAGCGAACAACTTCACCCGATGCATTGACGAGCGAAAGCAGGCCTTCTCGCCTCATGAGCTCACGAGCGCGCGTAAGCAGGAATGCCAAGCCCGTCGAATCGATAAAGCTAACAGCCTGACAGTTGATGACAACACGACGCACGCCCCGGTCGATCAAATTATCCAACCGTCGGCGCAGTGCGGGCACCGAGGCGATGTCGATATCGCCCGGTGGCGTCAAAACCGCTATGTCATTCCACTCATTCATACGACCATGGTTCCCCAAAAAAGCCCACTCGATGCATTCGTTTCCCCAACCGTACGGATTCAGCCCGCCCAGCGTCGTCTATGAACGACCCCGTAAAAACTCAAGGGACACCAATGCAATGTCATCGTCCAGCGCCGATTCGGTAAATCGGTCAAGCTCGCCCAAGACCTTGCCGCAGATTCCCGATACGCCCTCACCCGAGACAGAGAGCAAAAGGTCACGAAGGCGCTGCTCGCCAAAGAAAGCACCCGAGCGATCACGTGCTTCGATTGCTCCGTCGGTATACATGAATAGCATGTCACCAGGAGCGAACGTAAACACGCCTGTCTCGTACACCATGCTCTCAAAGGCACCGATCACGCCCGATTGGCACCCAAGGAGCTCCACTTCTCCGCCTCGGGCTTCACCGCCACCAAGCGGCGTCGACGACGGCCTAATGACCATAGTGGGAGGATGTCCCGCCGAGCAATAGGTAGCGCGGCCCGCCTTAAGATCGATCTTGGCGATAAACGCCGTCACAAACGTCTCGACCCTCGAGAAGCCCATGAGCATGCTATTGAGCGAGCGTGCCATACGGGCAGGCCTCGCACCCTCCCAGGCATAGGCCGTCAGCGCTGTCTTGACGAGAGCCGACATCGACGCCGCCTCGATTCCCTTGCCGGATACATCGCCCAAAATCATA
>CALLST010000022.1:0-1523 GCA_938011875.1 uncultured Collinsella sp.
AAAGATATGATCGTCCTTGATGCCCATCTTGCGGGCCAGCTGCGCATGGGCGCGCAGATGCACGGCCTCACCGTGAACCGGCATAAAGTACGTGGGCTTGGCCATGGCCATCAGGAGCTTAAGCTCCTCCTGGCTACCGTGGCCCGAGACGTGGACAAGAGCGCGGTTCTTATCCCACACGTCGCAGCCGAGCTTGGCCAGGCTGTTGACGACCTGCTGGACGGCTTTCTCGTTGCCGGGAACGGGAGTTGCCGAGAGGATGACGGTATCGCCCTCGTGGATAGAGAGCGTCTTGTGCTCGCCATTGGCCATGCGGGACAGGGCCGACAGCGGCTCGCCCTGCGAACCGGTGCACATGACGACGATCTTGTCGTCGGGCAGGTTATCGATATCGAAGGCATCGATGATATCGGCATCGTCGATGTTGAGGTAGCCCAGCTCGCGCGCGACGCGGGTGTTGGTGAGCATGGAGCGACCGGTCACAACGACCTTACGGCCGCACTTACGGGCGGCATCGCAGATCTGCTGCAGGCGATGAATGTGGCTCGAGAACGACGCGACGAACACGCGACCCGGGGCGTTCTTGATGGCGTGCAGCAGATTGGGACCAACCTCGGCCTCGGACTTGGTAAAGCCAGGAACCGTGGCGTTGGTGGAGTCGGAAAGCAGCAGGTCGATGCCCTGCTTGGCAAAGCGGCTGATAGCGGCATAGTCGGGCGTGACACCATCGATGGGCGTCTGGTCGAGCTTAAAGTCGCCGGTGTGCATAACGGTGCCCTGGTAAGTGCGAATGAACACGCCCAGAGCGCCGGGGATGGAGTGCGTCATCGAGAAGAAGTCGAGCGAGATGCCACCGAGATTGACATGGCTTCCGCCCTTGACCTCGCGGAACTTGGGCGCGCGGATGCGGAACTCAGAGAGCTTGCCCTCGATAAAGCCAAGCGTCAGCTTGCTCGAGAAGATGGGCACCTTGTTGTTGAGGTCCTGCAGCAGATACGGACGCGAACCGGTGTGGTCCTCGTGGCCGTGGGTGACGACGATACCGCGGAGCTTCTCCTCGTTCTCCAGGACATAGGTGTAGTCAGGAAGCACCAGGTCGATACCGGGCTGGGAGTCATCCGGGAACATGAGACCGGCGTCGACGAGCACCATGTCGTCGCCGCACTCGAAGACCGTCATGTTCTTGCCGATGCCGTCAAGGCCACCGAGCGGAATGATCTTCAAGGGAGATGATTTTTTAGCTGCCATAGGTTAGTGTGGTTTCCTTTCTTCGAAACGGGTCTGAAACAACCGACGGGGCGCTTCTGGCAAACCGACCGCCGGGAACGTACAAACATGCATCACAGAGTCGATGCAATAACCACAGTATGATACCCATTTGCCCACCAACAGACCACCCATGCATCAAAGCCCCATCTGAACTGGTCCATCCCGCCGGTTTCCCGTGGGGCGGGCACTGATGAAGTTTCCTGCTCTACAGTCCCGCTCACGACGGAGGCCACATTAAGTGGCCTCCTGTTCGT
>CALLST010000023.1:0-1801 GCA_938011875.1 uncultured Collinsella sp.
AATCAAGGGCATCCACGACGCTCGCGCCGCCGCCCGCCGCGAGGAGAAGCACGACGAGTAGTCGATCCACGACCATCTCGCAGTCATAGCCACATCGCGATATCAAAGCGGGGGCGGACGTTTCGACGCGTCCGCCCCCGCTTATTTGTCAAGCGCTATTTCTACCGTTTCTACCCCGTCCCCAAATGGCAGGTGGCAGGGTTACTCGTCCTGCGGGTCCTCGTCGGAGCTTGGCGCGGGGTCGGGCTCAGGCGCAGGCTCGGGCTCCGGTTCCGACATGGGCGCGGGGTCGGGCTCAGGCACGGGCACGGGCGCGGGCACAGGCTCAGGCTCAGGCACGGGCTCGGGCTCGGGCTCGGGCGCAGGCGCCGGCGCCGCAGCGGAATCGGATACGGGCGCTGCGTCGGTGCTAAAACCAGCCGGAGCAGACTTCTTCTCAAACGGCAGCACAAAGGTCAGGACGTCATCCTTATCCTCATCAGCCCATTCAGCTGCATAACGCGCTACCCAATAGCCAACGGCACGATGCTTGAGCATCTTGCCAAAGACCGTAAGAAATACGGTGACGAAAGCGACCAGCACCAAGAACAGCGCGAGCGTGACGCCACCGCCGGTGACAATTGCCTCAATACCCGTAGGACGATAGTAGTAGCTATACATACCGACAGAGGCAATGGCGCCAAAGACGACCGTCAAGATCCATGTGACAACGTTGGCGACCAGGCCCGTCAAAAACTCGGGAAGGAACGAAGCACAGAACAGCTTGGTCTTGTTGTGCTTAAACGCCGCCCAGACCTTATCGAGCGAAAACGCGCTCTCGACACGCCCGGTCACCGCAAAGTGCATCACGGCGATGTCGGCGAACATCTTAAAGAAGACACCCAGAATCGCCGAGGCAATTAGCGCCAGGACAAGCAGGCCGAGCGAACCGAACAGCGCAGCCTCGAGCGCATAAGAGCCGTAATACGAATACGAGCCCGCGGCGCCAATTACCACGCTCTCCACCAGCGAAAGCACTACACCGATAACGGGAATGGCAGCGATAACCTCGAGCACGACCGAAATAACGCTCGAAAAGACTCCGAGACCAAACGACGTGGAACGCATCAGCGGACGATCCATGCCGTCATCGATCTTAAGCGACAGATCGCGACCCCACTCGATGCCAAAGCCCGAACCGCACACGCTCGCAATGCAAGCTGCCAAAAAGCCGATGGCAGCCGCAATGCCGCCAATAACGGGAATAAACAACACGAGCACCGACACAACGCAAATCAGCGCCGGCAAAAACGCGATTTGGCATACACGCTGAAGCACGCCCGGAGTCTTAGTCATATCTTGGAACGCCTGAGCCACACAGCCCTTTGGCGCATTCGCCACGGGCGGTTGCGGAACAAACTGCTGGGGCTGAGGCTGTCCCTGGGGAGCGGTGCCAGCGGCACCGGCATTAGGAGCACCACACACGCCGCAGAACTTGTCGTTATCGCCCATAGGGGCGCCACACTGCGAGCAGAACATAGAATCATCCCTTCGTATCTTGAGCGAATCACTTGGATCGCAAACGATGTCTTTAGCATCATTATTGCCCAATGTGGGGTCAAATACTCAAAGATGACCGATTTGCAAGGTACACGGCGCCAGCAGGCGGTTCGTTGAATACGTCTGCGCTAGTTCGTTCCGCGGAAGCCCTTGCCGACAATCTCGGAGCTGTCGACGATCGTGATAAAGGCACCCGGATCGACCTCGCGCGCATAACGGCGCAACTGCACGGCCTCGCGACGGCTCAGCACGCTCATGATCA
>CALLST010000024.1:0-2121 GCA_938011875.1 uncultured Collinsella sp.
GCGACTTTCGATACATCCTTACCGGATCGCTCCTTGGCGTTGAGCTCGAGGGCATCGATTCCCTGCCGGTGGGGTATGTCGAGCAGGTCCAGATGTACCCGCTCGACTTTGAAGAGTTTTGCTGGGCAAATGGCGTTGGTGCCAGCGTGTTTGACATGCTCAGGGGCTGTCTAAAGGATGAGGAGGAGCTCCCCGGCTACCTGTATGACCGCTTGCTCAATCTGTTCCATCAGTATGTGGTGGTGGGAGGCATGCCCGACGCGGTCAATTCCTTCTTGGCGACGCGCAATGTCGACGAGGTTCGAAACATCCACCGCGATCTTCACGCCCTGTATCGCGATGACATCGCAAAGTACGCTCCGCCCGAGCTACGCTTGGTTATTCGCGATATCTATGATTTGATTCCCAGCGAGGCCGGTTCAAAAAACAAGCGATTCAAGCTGTCGTCGATTAGCGGTGTTAAGCGTTTTTCGCAGGTGACAGACCATTTTCTTTGGCTTTCGGAGGCGGGTGTTGCGCTTCCCGTGTATAACGTGACAGCTCCGGTAGCGCCTCTTTTAATGGGGGAGCAGCGAAATCTGTTTAAGCTGTTTTACTTGGACACCGGAATGCTCATGTCCTCATATTCCAAGAAGGTTGCCCAAGGAGTTTTTGATGGAGAGGCAGAAGGCCCCTTTGGCATGAATATGGGGGCGGCATTCGAGGGCTTTGTCGCGCAAGAGCTCAAGGCCCACGGATTCAGATTGTGCTACTTTACGTCTAAAAAGGTCGGCGAGCTCGATTTTGTTGAGGAGACGCTCGATGGGGAGGTCCTTGCCATCGAGGTCAAGTCGGGCAAGAGCTTTAAGTCCCATGCGGCGCTCGACAACGCGCTCGCGACGAAGGGCTACGGAATCGATCGCGCCCTGGTACTTGCGGAATGTAATCTTCACCGCGATGGTGACGTGCTGTATCTGCCCATCTTTATGGCAGGGCTTTTGGAGCCGTAACATGCCGCCGGCTCTTCCGGCCCTCCCTTAACCCTCGCTACTCGTCGTCCTCGTCGTTGGGGTCGCCCTTGAGGGTGTTGATGTCCAGGTACTGGTTGTCGTCCTCTTTTTGCTGGGTCTCCGACTCCGCTTGGGTGGGGCCGCGGAACAGCTGGAACCCCTCAAACGCAATGACACCGAGCAGGGCAATGATAATGGCGATAAAGGCAACCTTGACTGCCTGCGGAAATTCCGAGAAACGCAGCGCCTTTTCCTCGGCGTAATAATCGGCGAAGCGCTCTTCGCCCGTGCTTTTGGTATACGCCGGCGCGGACGCGGCCTCCGGGTCATATTCCGGTGCAGGCGTGGCGGCGTACGGATCGTTGAGATAATCGCTCGATGCGGTGCCATAATCCTCGGTCTCGATGCGACCGGTGCCAGCATAGCCATCGGAATAACCGGAATATGCCGCACCGCCCTCATATTACTCGTCGATA
This sequence comes from uncultured Collinsella sp., assembly GCA_938011875.1. Lineage (GTDB taxonomy): Bacteria > Actinomycetota > Coriobacteriia > Coriobacteriales > Coriobacteriaceae > Collinsella. The sequence goes on from CALLST010000024.1 coordinate 1,466, forward strand.
TTATTGTAGGAAAAAAGCGGGTTATATTCGAAATCGAGCTAAGGCAAGCAGGTAGAGGTCTCATCCAGATCGGTTGCAGCCCAGGAATCGTAGGCAACCTGATGGGCAACGGGCTCATCGAGCCTTGCGACCGGAGGCTTGCGTGCCGCAGGAACAGGCAACTGCTGGGCGCTGTACATAACGGTGCTGTCGGCCGATTTGCCCTGCGTCGCTGCTGCGAGAAATGCCGCCGTCTCGGACGGGTCGCTTGCGGGGCGGGGAGCGGGCGTGGGCGCCGAAGTGGGTGCGGGCGTAGGCGCGGGCGTCGAAACAGGCGACTGCGCAGGAGTCGGCGCAGATACGGGCTCAGGCGCAAGTGCGGGATTGGGGCTTGACGGGCGAGCCCCGCCGCCGCCCATGAGTTCGTCGGCGGTCCACGGGCGATCATCCATCACGTCGTCAAGGCTCAGCGAAAACAGGTCGTCTTCACCCTCATCGAACATGCGGTGCACATGTCCACCAATTGCCGGAATCAATCCGCGACCGGTGCATGATGCCTTGCTCAACGCCATTCTGTCCCATCCTTTCGAAATACTAATGACATCGATTATATGGAACTTCCCAAGCGGCTCGGTCTCGGATTCGTGCTTTCCAGAACTCGCGCCCAAAAAGGGAGG
>CALLST010000025.1:0-3256 GCA_938011875.1 uncultured Collinsella sp.
GTTCGCTCTGGCCACCGCTCGCTGCCGTTACCATGACATCGGTGGCTCCGTGATTGGTGCATCGGGGGTCAGGTTTCTTTGCACCAACGTGGTACAGACTAACTTGACCCCATTGCGCCAAATCCGCTGGGGCGTGCCTGATGGCGGCGCACGGAGTCGTGGTGTGATTTGCGTCGGTGTCCGCGCGGCTCGGTATACTGGTACGGCTCAAACTATGGCGCTGCCCGCAGGCGCGCCGTCCGTCAGATGAGGAGTCGCCCATGACCCAGCCCCTGCCCTGGGAAAAGAACGCCGCGGTACCCGTGCCGCCCGCGCCGGAACCCGTGCCGCTCGATGCATACACCGCCCCCGCTGCGCCGGAGCCCGAGCTCGTTCCGCTCGACATCTACGACGCTCCCGCGCCGGCGCCCAAGCCCGCCAAACCGCTCGTCGACATCGACAGCCTTAATCCCGCCCAGCGCGAGGCGGTCCTGTCCACCGAGGGCCCGTTGCTGGTGCTCGCCGGCGCCGGCTCGGGCAAGACCCGCGTCTTGACCTTCCGCATCGCACATATGCTCGGCGACCTGGGTGTTAAGCCTTGGCAGGTTCTTGCCATTACGTTTACCAACAAGGCCGCGGCAGAGATGCGCGAGCGTCTGGCGGCACTCATTCCCAGCGGCACCCGTGGCATGTGGGTGTGCACCTTCCATGCTATGTGCGTGCGCATGCTGCGCGAGGACGCTGACCTGCTGGGCTACACCGGTCAGTTCACCATCTACGATGACGACGATTCCAAGCGCATGGTGCGCGATATTATGCAGGCGCTCGGTATCGAGCAAAAGCAGTTCCCCATCAACATGATCCGCAGCAAGATTAGCTCGGCTAAAAACGCCATGATCGGGCCCGAGGACATGCTCAAATCCGCCGACAGCCCTAATGACAAAAAGGCCGCGCAAGTCTACCTGGAGCTGGAGCGCCGCCTGCGCGCCGCCAACGCGATGGACTTCGACGACCTGCTCGTGCGCACGCTCGAGCTACTGCGCACCCGCCCCGAGGTGCTCGACAAGTACCAGGAGCGCTTCCGCTACATTAGCGTCGACGAGTACCAGGACACCAACCACGTCCAGTACGAGATCGCCAACCTGCTGGCCGCCAAGTACCAAAACCTCATGGTCGTGGGCGACGACGACCAGTCCATTTATAGCTGGCGTGGTGCTGACATCACCAATATCCTGGACTTTGAGAAGGACTTTAAAAACTGCAAGACCGTCAAGCTGGAGCAGAACTACCGCTCTACGGGTCATATCCTGAGCGCCGCCAACGCCGTGGTGCGTCACAACTCGCAGCGCAAGGACAAGCGCCTGTTTACGGCCGAGGGCGATGGCGAGAAGATCCAGGCTTTCCAGGCGAGCGATGAGCGCGACGAGGGCCGCTGGATTGCCGGCGAGATCGAAAAACTGCATGCCAAAGGCACGAGTTACGACGACATCGCCGTGTTCTACCGCACCAACGCCCAGTCGCGTATCCTCGAAGATATGTTCCTGCGCGCAGGCGTGCCCTACAAGATCGTGGGCGGCACGCGATTCTTCGACCGCGCCGAGATCCGCGACGTCATGGCTTACCTCAAGATGATCGTGAACCCGGCCGACGAGATGAGCGTCAAGCGCGTCATCAACACGCCGCGCCGCGGCATCGGCTCCACCTCGATCCAAAAGATTGAGCAGCTGGCGCGCGACAACCGTTGTTCGTTCTTCCAGGCTTGTGAGATCGCGTGCGCCGAAACCGGCATGTTTAGCGCTAAGGTGCGCAACGGCCTGTCGAGCTTTGTGTCGCTGGTGCGCGAGGGTCGCCGCATGGACGGCGAGCTCAAGGACGTCGTCGAGATGATTGTCGACAAGACGGGCTTGCTGCAGGCGTTTCGCGCCGAGGGCACCATGGAGTCCGAGAGCCGCGCCGAGAACATCCAGGAATTCCTGGGCGTCGCCGCCGAATTTGAAGAGACGCACGAGGATATCGAGGGTACGCTCGAGAGCTTAGAAGAGCTGCGTGCAGCCGGCGTTGCCGACGTGCCTGCCGACGCCGAGCCCGAGCCCGTCGTGGTGAGCGCGCCCGCGCCCGAACCGGGGCCATCTGCCCCGGCATCCTCGTTTGAGGCACTCGTCGGCGCGCGCGATGCTGCAGGTTCCAATCCGCTCGATAGCCTAGCCGCCCCGGCGTTCTCGCCGCAGGATGCCCTGGCCGCCGCCATCGCGGGCAACGCGTATGCCGCGCCGACGGAGATGCCGGCGGGTGCCGTGCATGCCGACGAGATCGAGCGCACCTACGGTCCGCTCACTTGTAAGGCGCTGCCGGCACTCATGGAGTGGCTGGCCCTGCGCTCCGACTTGGATTCCCTGGCCGGCGAGACGCATGCCATCACCATGATGACCATCCACTCCGCCAAGGGCCTGGAGTTCCCCGCGGTGTTCGTGGCCGGCATGGAGGAGGGCATCTTCCCGCACGTGCACGATTTTGGCGGCAGCGATGATCCGGGCAAGCTTGAGGAGGAGCGTCGCCTGGCCTATGTCGCCATCACGCGTGCTCGCAAGCGCCTGTTCTTGACCTATGCGGCCACGCGTCGCACCTACGGTTCGACCTCTGCCAACCCGCGCTCGCGCTTCCTCAACGAGATTCCGTTTGAGGATATCGAGTTTAGCGGCATCGGTTCTGCCGGTTTTGAGGGCACGGGCTGGGAGAAGCGCGGCGACCGTCACGGCACCTTTGGCTCGGGCGTGGGTTCGGATATGTATGGCGGCAAGGTGTTCGGTTCGCATACGCGCTCGACCGGCGGTTCCGGTTCGCGCGGCGGATCGAGCTTCGACGATTTCTTTGGTGGCAGCACCTATGGCACCGAGCGCCATCGCGGGGTTTCGCCCGACGCCGGCCGTGTTGCCTCGACCTTTTGCTCGGGCGCGCCGCGCGTCAAAAAGCCGTCGTCCAAGGTGTCCCCGACGGTGGAGCGCAAGGTCGATCGTGCCAGCGCATCGCAGGACTTTGCCGCGGGTGATACCGTGAGCCACAAGACCTTTGGCACGGGTACCGTGATCTCGGTCGTCGGAGACATGATCGAGGTTCAATTCGAAAAGACCGGCCAGACCAAAAAGCTTATGAAGGGCTTTGCTCCGATCGTCAAGCTGTCGTGATCCCGGCGGACCTGGGCGGGCGTATGGGGCAACATCGCCTGCTCGGGCAGTCCTGCTCGCACGGAGAGCACATTAAGTGCTCTCCGGCTCGTGCG
>CALLST010000026.1:0-12928 GCA_938011875.1 uncultured Collinsella sp.
AAGGTCATCAGGAAGGTCGCCGTCGATGCTTCGAACGTCGCGATCTACTTCGATGTCGCGACGCCGTTCAATACCGCTACCACCTACCAGCTCGCTACTGCTCCGTGGAACACGGGCGCATGCGACATGGTTGAGGGAGACGGCTCGCCGACGAGCTGCGCCGATTCCAAACAGCCGTTCGTCATCCAGGGCGTCGAGCTTGGCTTGGGCATGTACGAGGTTCTTGGAAACGTGCTCATCCAACACACAGGCAGTGGCACCATCGTGTGGGTCAATCCCGACACCAAGAGCGAGAAGTCTGGCAGCATGCCAGATTCGGCGCTAAACGCTGGCGCGTTCCCTGGCCCCGCTGGCGAAGGCTGGAACTACGGCCTTTACCCGAAGACATTCCACGGCTTGATGATGCAGCAGGGAACGGGCGCGTCAACGTCCGTCGGCATCTGCGACGGCAACTACAAGGTCGCGGACACCACCGTCGGATGGCGAGAGTGGCTTTCTCTCGGCCACTTGGGGTACTGGGGCACTGCTGGCCTTTGGTTCGTCGGCGGCAGCAGCGGCGCCGGCACCTCCTGGTGGTGCCTCGGCTCGCGCCGCTCTGCAAATGGTCGCTCAAGGGGTGAAGCGGCGTAAGCCGCGAGGGGGCACAAGCCCCCTTCTGTAGGCAAAACAGGGATTCGCGGCGCGCGGGCTGTCATGTTCTCTTGGCTTTCTCTCGGCAACTTGAGGAACAGGGGCAATGCTGGCCTTTGGTACGTCAACGGCAACAACGGCACCGGCAACACCTGGTGGAGCATCGGCTCGCGCCTATCTGGAAAAACTAACAACCAGCTGAACACTTCCGCCGCGACTACCCGCCGTGCTGGCAACGAGCGGGCAATGGCCTGGGTCAACGACTGAAATGGCTTTAAGACCACTGGGACAGTAGCCGTGTCGGCGACCTCTCAGACAGCATCCAGAGAGAAACGGTCTGAACAATTGAAGAGTTATTGCAAAGGGCTCCGCATCGACGGAGCCATTATTAGTAGAGCCTACGAATCGTGGCTCGTCGCGCCCGCTGGCAAGAAGAACGCCTGGCGCGTGCCCGACGAGCACGGCAGCGCCGAGTCGCTTATTGCAGAAATCGAGAGCGAAATCGCATCGCGCACGCTCGCGCTTCGGCCCATCAAGCGCTACAGGCACCGCGAACCGACAAACGGCAAGCTGCGCATCATCGGCGTCGAAAGCGTCAAGCAGCAGATTTGCGACTACGTGGCCATCGAAGCGCTAAGCGGGCTGCTGCGTTCTAAAGTCGGCTTTTGGCAGGTCTCCAGCGTGAAGGGAAAAGGCCAGCTGATGGCTGCGAATGCCGTGAGCCGCTGGGTTCAAGAGGGCGGTTACTTCGTCCATCTCGACGTTCGCAAGTGCTACCCGTCTATCAAGGCCGATGTGATCATGCGCATCCTTCGCCGCTACGTACGAAGCCCCGACGTGCTGTACCTGTGCGAAACGCTGCTCGCAACCTACGGCGGCGGGCTGGAGATCGGCAGCTATTTCAGCCTGCGGATGGCGCAGTTTGTTCTTTCGTTCGGCTATCACGCCGTGGAGGGCATGCGCAAGGTTCGACGAGGTTGCAGCGTCCCAATGGTGACGCATCAACTCTGGTACGCCGACGACATCTACCTGTTCAGCCAAGACAAGCGCAACTTGCGAAGCGCGGCGCGGCAGCTGCAAAGGCTGTTGCTCAAGAATTTCGGCCTTCACGTCAAGCCGTGGAAGATCTGCCGAGTCGGCGACCAGGAACCAGTCGACGTCGTTGGCTTCACAGTTCGCCGCAATCGCGTGACGCTGCGACCGACGCTATTCCTACGCGCCTGCCGAGCTTTCCGCAAATACCGGCGAAGTCCGACGCTTGGGCGCGCTAGGTGCGTGTGCAGCTATTGGGGCTGGTTTAGAAACACAGATTCGCTCGCTTTGATTGCGCGCAACGGATTCGACAAGACCTTCAAACAAGCAAAGCGGCACGTGAGCGCCGCAGAGAGGAAGAGACATGAGCTATCAGACAGTGTCCGCCACGCAGCCTGACGCGGTGCTTATCGAAGCCCGCGCGGACGGCGCGTGCGCCGACGTTTGGCTTCGCAAGAACATCGAGAAGGACGTTGCAGATAACGGCCCCGATGCTGAGAAGTCAATCGAGTTTTATAAGGCCGACGAGCTTCATTTCGTCCAAGTCGGCGTGCCGACCGTTGATGAGGTGACGGCGGCGTTCGACGAGCTGTGGGAAGCGCACGAGGATGACGGGCTTACCGACGCCGAGCGAATCGACGCGCTCATGGCGCAGCTCAAGGCAACCAACGCCGCGCTCGATGACACGAACGCCGCGTTGCTCGAAATCGGCGATTTGGTAGGCGGTGAGTAACGGTGGCAAAGATCTACTACGAAGCCGTGAAGAGCGGCAGACGAACGCTTGAGAGCGTTCCGAAACGGTGGCGCGACGCAGTGGCGGCGATGCTCGAAGCAGACAAGAAAGACGACCAGGAAGGTTAAAGAGTATGGACTTTACTGCAATCTACACGTTCACCGACCAGCAGATTTGGGCAATCGCTGGCGCGTTCCTGTTGATGCTGTTCGACATGATTAGCGGCATCATTTCCGCCATCATGAACCATCAGTTCAAGAGCTCCACGATGCGCACTGGGCTTGGGCACAAGGCCGTGTTGGCGCTTATCATCCTGCTCGCGATGTGCATCGAGATTCTGAGCGCTCACGTCGCTGGCCTTGGCTTCGGCGGCGTGACGGTGTACGTCGTATGCGTGGCGATCATCGTAATGGAGGTCGCCAGCATCCTCGAAAACCTTTGCAAGGCTTACCCCGATATCGCGAGCCTTCCAATCATGAAGATTTTCGAGCACGCCGATGCCGAGGCGGCTACCGCGAAGGTGATTGCCGATGAAGCATCTAAGCGCGGCTAGGTTGAAACTCGCAATCGCTTTGCTGCTCGGTATTGCCATCGGCTTCGCGGCGTGGTTCGGTGTGACGCTCGACCACGTGCAGGCCGACAGCTCAAGCGCCGCCAAGAGCTACGAGCGCGGCTACAGCGACGGCGTGCAAGACGCACAACCCATCATCGACAAACGGGCAAGCACACAGAAGAGCGGCTATATGCCGCTCTTCTTGCAGAAAGACCCCCAATGGGTTTCTTGCGCCTACAGCGACGAAACCATTGGCACGTACGGCTGTGGGCTCACGTGCGCCGCTATGGCTCTGAGCTACGAGAACAGCGTTATCGTCACACCAGACTTGCTTTCGAGCCTTGTTGGCGAAGCGTGCCTTACCGACCGTGTGAACGACATGGCAAAGTTCACACAGCTGCTCCATGACCGTTATGGCTTCGACCGCGTTGACACGTTTTGGGACACCGATACGGCGCTCGGATACGTCGATGACGGTTGGATCGTCTTCGCTGGCGTGAGCGGAACGCTTGGCGAACGCAACTACGGGAGCCACGTCGTGATGCTGTGGCGCAGAAACGATGACGGTACCTACGCGATGCGAGACCCCGACGATGGGGTGAATTCAATCAAGACATGGACGAGGGAAGAGCTTAAAGCCGTCGGCTTCGGCTCTTTCAACGCTTTGAGAGGTGATAAACGATGACTATGAAGGGCATCGACATTTCTAACTATCAGCGCGGGCTTGACCTCGGCGCTATCGACTACGATTTCGTCTTCTGCAAGGCAACGGAGGGAACGGGAATCGTGCACGACACGTGCGACCCGTTCATTCAGAAGGCAATCAGCATGGGCAAGTGCTGGGGCTTCTATCACTTCCTGAACAAGGAAGACCCGATCGCGCAGGCAAACCACTTCTATGAGAACTGCAAGAACTATTTCGGCGTCGGTGTTCCCATGCTCGATTACGAGGATTACGGGCGCATCGGCACTGACAAGGCAAAACAGTTCCTCGACCGAATATATGAGCTTACAGGCGTGCGCTGCATCGTGTACATAAGTCGCAGTGTGTGCACAGAAGAGGATTGGAGCGCCATCGCGCCTAATCATGCGCTCTGGGTTGCGCAGTACGCCGACAACAACGAGACTGGATACCAGGATTCGCCGTGGCTCGCATCTGGCGCGTTTGGTGCGTGGGATTCCTGCGCAATCCATCAGTACACGTCCCATGGGCGCATCAACGGTTACGACGGCCTTCTCGACCTTGATATCGCCTATATGGATGCCGCCGCATGGGCGAAGTTCGCAAACCCCAACGGCAGTACACAAGCACCCGTGCCGCCCTCTGCCCCGCAAGGCTCCACGGCAGACCTTGCCGCAGCCGTCTTGCGCGGCGAGTACGGCAATGGAGATGATCGCCGCAATAACCTTGGCTCGCGCTATGGCGAAGTGCAAGACCTTATCAACCGCGCCGCATTCGCAAGTGTCGATGACCTCGCGAGCGACGTTCTTAACGGGGTTTTCGGCAACGGCGATACTCGCCGCGCAATCCTCGCAGACCGTTATGACGATGTTCAGGCTCGCGTGAACGAGCGCGCCAATAGCGTTGACATTGACGCTCTTGCACGCGCCGTGATTCGCGGTGAGTACGGTGATGGCGACGCTCGCCGTTCCGCCCTGGGAAGCAACTATGATGCCGTTCAGAAGCGCGTGAACGAGCTTCTGGCATGAAGGACGAAGCTAGCTGGGGCATCGGCGTTGCGGCTGGCGTGCTAGTCACGCTATGCCTTCTACCGTTCGTGCCTATCTTTTGGGCAGTATCGAAGTTGACGAAATAAAGAGCAAAGCCCGCACCCTGCAAAAGGGGTGCGGGCTTTTTCTGCGTTTCATGCATGCTTCTCCATATCGGCGGCAACGAGCTTCTTAAGGTACTCGGTGGTGTTCGGTTGGCTCTTTAGCCACTGATACATGACCTCATCGTCTTCATTGGGATAAAACCGAATAGTGAGCTGCTTCACCGACTTCTTGCGGTAGGCCGATACGGCGCGCTTCTGCGAATCGTAGACCATTATTTGCCACCTTTCCTGCTTCTGAGCCATCTCATAACAAAGATGGTTGCCAATGACGCTGCAACTGCAATCAAAACCGTTTTCATCGCGATTCTCCTAGTGTAAAATCGTTGGTGGCGGGGCACCGCTTTCGCGATGCCCCTTTGACTCAAGACCTCTTCGAATGCTTCCCGGCTTTGTGAGAGGTCTTTTCTTTTAGGGCTTGGATTGCCGTTTCCGCTGCTACTGTAACCAGGCTGCTTATCACGGCTACTGCCAAGTCCTTCAAAAACTCGTCCATTTGAACCACCTCCTTTCCTCTTGACGTCTATTATTATAGGGTAGACCATAGAGAAAAGCAAGCAGATATTTGGGATTGTTCAGTCATTTTTTATTGTTTGATTCACAGAAGGTCACGATGGCAAACCAATTGCGTGTTACCTTGATTTCAACTGAGTTGGCATATATTGTGTTCGCAGTAAGTGGCTTCTGCTCCACCCGAGCATTGAATGAGGCTCCAACGCAAGTTGGGGCCTTTTTTCATATCAGTCAAATACTACTTCGCTCGAAGACCACGAGAAAGATCGTGCGTTGAATGAGCATCGATCGCATGGTAGTATTTTTCGACGTGGCGAACTGTCAAGATTGTCTTTACTAAGGCTGTGCGAGTTCATCACTTACAAGGGCTCTTGGCGCAACGGTTAGCGCAGGGGACTCATAATCCCTGGGTTCTGGGTTCGAATCCCGGAGGGCCCACCAGAGAATCAAGAGGCCGGGCAAATAGCCCGGCCTCTTTTTGTCAAAGTTCCCACTTCACATGCCTGCCAAATTGCTTTGATAAACGTTTCCGGTTCAAATCCACGTAATTGTTAGTGCTGTTTGACAAGTATCATTTCAAAACTATGTCGGATTACGGGGCTGGACCCGGACAGGCCGTCCATACCCGACATTTCACGGAATGTGCGAGTCGTCTACCTGCGGTTTTGATTTTACCGATTGCGCCATGCTCGGGGGTTCCCGGCCTGGCCCCGTAAACCGGCATGGTTTTGAAATCGCCGGGTCGGCGGGAGCGCGATTGGCCCCGATAATGGGCCCGGCGCCGGCGGGATGGTCGTTGGGCGGATGGCGGCCCGTGGGGTGGAAGCGAAAACCGGCGAGCGGCGGAACCCGAGATGCCCTGGGGGCGCCGGGGAGGAGGGCGGCGGCAGCGCCGCCGCCCGCGGGGCGCGCCCCGCGGGCCGGATCGGTCTTCGCGGGCCCCTCGCTCACGAGTCCGTTTCGCATCCCCGCCCCCGCCGCCGAAAGATTTTTCCGAAATTGTCCTTGCATCGCCGTGCGAGTTCCCGTATAGTACTTCTTCGCACGGGGGCGTAGCTCAGCTGGGAGAGCGCTTGACTGGCAGTCAAGAGGTCAGGGGTTCGATCCCCCTCGTCTCCACCCGAGTTGAATTAGACGAACCCTTATTTATCTGGGGTTCGTCTTTTTTTGTCGGCATAAAGTCGTCGTCCCAATTGTCAAAGCTGAAATAGATCTGAACCACGTCGCCGTCAATCTGGATGAATCGAATAAACGTGTCGATAATGTCATACGGGTCTGAATTGGCGTCGAGCGTGTCGAGCCAGTCAATGTAATCGTCAATCGTTAGCGCTTCGGCACTCTCGGCTTCGAGCGCGGTTGCAAGCTCGTCCTTGAGTTCGCCTTGACGGGCTTTCAGCTCGTCCACCCTCTCCTTACCGCCGGGAGGGGCAAAGCCGTCCTCTATGGCTTGCCAGATGCGCTCAAACGAGGCATCAATGCGCTTAATCTCTGCCTTGATTCGCTCACTATCTTTTGGCTCATCGTTTTCGGCGGTCTCGGCGATCATCATTTCGAGCGTCGTGATAATGCGCTCGCGTACCTTTGGGTCTTTGATTGATTCCAGGATGGTATCCGTGACGGCATCCTCGATAACGTCGCGCCTAAAGGTTCTGCGGCATTTCGGACAGCGGTAGTAGTGATAGACCTTGCCACTCTTGCCGGTTCCAGAGGTTCCGACATACCAACGGCCACACTCGCAGCAAAACATCTTTCCGCTCAGCGCGTACACGCGCTCACCGTCTTCCACACGGTGCTTGTGACCTCTGCCGTTGAGGACGTTGTTAATCTCTTCCTGTTCGCTGCGTGACCATATGGCGGGCATCCCGTTAGGTATGCGCACACCGGCGTAGTTGTACGTGCCGCAGTTCTGCTCGCGCATGAGCAGCTTCTTGATGGATCCGTGCGAGAAGTGCTTTCCCCTCCTGGAGCGCTCGGTCTTTACGGCGCGCTGGATGTCGGCAACCGTCGAGCCGCTAAGAAGCATGTTCTTCATCTTGTGCATGACGGCGGCTTCGCGCTCGTTGATGACAAAGTGATCGTCTACGACATTCCATCCGTACAGGCGCTGTCCACTTGCCATGCCGCGTTGGGCGTTCTTTTGGATGCCGTCACGTATGCGCTCGCTATCAACAGCACTCTCATACTCCGCAAGCACCTCGAGCATGCCGAGGTGCAGGACACGCGTTGACCCTTCGCCGAGCGTCTCGCCGGCGTATAAAATCTCAACGCCGGCCTTGTGCAGCATGATTCGCGCGAGTGCCATTTCATCGCGGTTGCGCATGATGCGCGTGACCTTATAAATCACAACATAATCAAATAGCCCTTTTTGGGCATCCTTCAACATCTGCTGAAACTCAGTGCGGTCTGAGTTCCTGCCTGTTTTGGCGTAGTCGCTATAGATGCGCACGACGGTAAGGCCGCTCTCGGTGCAAAACTCACGCGACTTATCGACCTGAATCTCAATGCTCTCATCGCGTTGATTGTGCGAGCTGAAGCGCGCATAGATGGCCGCACGACTACCTTTGGTCATGGTATTATCACCTTGCCTTTTGTTAGGTGCCCTGTGCTGCTTTGGACGGTCGCGCAGGGCTTTTTTTCTTTTTTATTCCTTCTTTGATTCGCTTGCCGCTGCTTTTGCGGTCATCGTTATGTTTAGCTGCCATTGAGGTGAGCTGTCGCGGTAGTTGTCTACGATCTCACGCTCATCGGCGGAAAGGCTTTGTCGCTCGTCTGTTCCAGAGCTTGGAAAGCCGCATAAATCATTAGGTGTGCAATTAAGCGCTTCGCACAACATAAATGCATCTTCAAGAGGAATGCCGACTTCACCGCGTTCCCATGACGCATATTTGCGCTCTTTGATTCCCAAATAATCAGCAAACGCCTTTTGTGTCGCGAAGCCCGCAGCCTTGCGCAACTCTTTCAATTTCAGTTGGTATCGCATTTATCCTCCCTTCGCTGTCACAATGCCGATTCTACGTTAATCACGTACGTTAATCAAGAAAATACGTAATTCATGCTTGCAAAGTACGTTCAACACGTTTATTGTCTGTAGCTGCCAACGTGATTCACGTTGATTCGATTCTTTTACTACACGTAAAAGAATACGGTTTGTATTGACTAACGCCAATACAAACCTAATGAGCATTCATTGAAAGGAGGTGGATTTATGCCTGAGTTGAAACGCGCATTCGCAGACAGCTTGCGAGTTCGCCGCACCAAAAAGCATTGGTCGCAGCAGCAGCTATCGGATGCATCTGGCGTGAGTGTCGATGCAATCGGTAAGTACGAGCGCTGTGAGTGCTCACCGAATTTAGAGAGCGTTGCAAAGCTCGCAATCGCACTCGAGTGCACTCCGAACGACCTGTGCACGTTTCCCGACTTTAAGTAAGGAGGTTTGAAAGTGGAGCAGTTCTTTAACGCACTTGGCTTAATTGCAGGTATCTGGGTTGTCCTGTCATCTGCTGTCGAGTGGGGCGTCAAGCACGGCATCAAGGGCGCTCTGAAGAACATCACGATCAAGGTCAACACCTACGACCACAGATAGAAAAGGAGGGGTTTCAGATGCATGAAACCAAGACGGAAACCGTTGGTTTGCGCTGCGGTTCTGGATGCTCGCGAGCGCCGAAGCGCATCGAGCGCGTTCCTTCGGCGGTTCCACATGAGAGCCACCGAAGCTATGCAAGCCTGCAAAAAGAAGAAGCCCGCGCACGTCGGCAAACGTACACGGGCAAGCGTCAAAACCGCGCCGGTCATGACGATCAGATTTTAACAGGAAAACCGTTGGTTATCCGTTGGTTTGTCTACGTTTTTGCAGCTCTGTTCATGTGCGGGATTATCCCCATGGCAATCGCAGGCGGTCTCATCACCTTCTGCGAGACATACCACTGCGAATGGCTCATCTTCGTGCTTTGCGGTGCGGTCATCTGGCTTATCTTCCGCATTATCGAGCGTGATATCTAATGGATCTCGACAACATGGCACAGCCGCTCGAGAGCGTCATCGCCCAGGAGAAGATGGCTGTCTATCCGATGCCGCTCAGGCTCCAAGACCGCGCCGAGCTTTTCAAGAAGTGGTGCGAGCTCAACCCCAAGACGCTCCGCAGCATCGAGTTGACGGCCCTGGCTATCGATAAGCGCGGTATGCGCGTGTCGACCAAGTACCTCATCGAGAAGCAGCGTTACGAAGGCTCCTACAAGCTCGTCGGCGTTCCGTTCGTGGACGGCAACGGGGAAGAGCACGTCTACGGCATCAATAATACGGATACGCCGCTGTTGAGCCGTTGGCTTCTCGACAAGCATCCCGATCTGAATATCGAGACGCGCAAATCCATCTATGACACCAAGGAGAGCTGACATGACAACGACGTTGCAGGTGGTCGAGCATTTCGAGGACATCACCCGATATGCCACCAAGAACAAAGGAAAGATCGAGCTGAAGAACGCTGAGACCGACGAGACTGTCGAGCTTGACGAGCGTCTCGCCTCGGCCGTTATGTGCGCGACCCTGGCCTATGCCGCAACCATCATCGCCGGCACCTGCAAGATCTGCGATGCCGATGAGGGGCACATGTCAATCATCTTGCTCGCCGCCGATATCTATGCCCGCAACCTCTAGCCAGCCGAGCCTGTTCGACGATCCGCCCATGCCGGAGCCGTATCGGTGCGACTACGAGTGCGGCGTACTCGACGAGGGCTGCGCAAAGCCCAAGAGCAAATGCACGTTTCGCGGGTCTGTCGTTTGGACTAACTGCCGCGAGTGCGGCCACTGCCTGTGGGACGGCTGGTGGCAGCGCGGCACGTGCGATGGCCTGTCTATCGAGGATAGAGGTGAAGAGGAATGATTACCAAGGACGTGCGTGACAAAGCCCAGGAGCCGATGGCATGGTTCCAGCACGACTCAAACTCCGCGCAAGACCAGAAGTGCCAAAGGCTGCTGTTCCGCTACGGCAACGCCGGATATGGGGCTTTCTGGCGCATCTGCGAGATTCTGGCGAACACCACGACGCACTCGTTGCCGGTCGAGACCGACGAGGACTGGCTGATTCTCGCAGAGCAGATCGGGATGCGCAAGGCGGGTGCCTTCGACGATATGTCGAGCGTCGAGGACTGCCGCGATTTCATCAGCTGCCTGCTGGAGATCGGCTTGCTAAACCGAGACGGAAAAGGCCGCATCGAGAGTGCGCGAATGCAAAAAAACGCTCTCTATTTCGGCATGCAAAGGGCGAACGGAGCCAAGGGCGGCAGGCCGAAGAAGAACAAAACAGAGCCAACGGAATAGCAGGTCAAAGGTGGTGAACTGGACAATGGAGCATGAAAGCGTCGCTAAACCATCGGTTTTAGATTGGCTAAACCCTAACAATACAGTACATAACAATACAGAGCGGGTTTTTGGGTTTGGGTCTTTAGACCCTAACCCAAAGCCAAAAACCCGCAACTTGCTTGTGGCGTTATGTAACAAGGAAGTCTTACTTTCTTTGCTTCTTTCTTTATCGCCCTTTAATTTCGCGCCTGATTTTCGAGTTTTCGCGCTTCCGGAATTTGGGTTCTCAACAGCTTTTCAACAGGTTTTCAACATTCGTAATAGTTTTCAACAATTGGACGGTGATGCTAATGCCGTTTGGTAGCTACATCAAAAAGATCAGGGTCAAGCGATGCCCTTATTGCGGTATCGACCGACCTAGGGACTGGTTCATCAAAGAACGCAGCGCCTGCTGGAAGTGCAGGGCAGTCAAGAGGGATGTTAAGGAGGTGATGCGCTATGACCTCATCGACGAAGGAACCATTCAAAAAGCTAAGCATATTCGACTTGGCTAGAGGCTACGAGCAGCCCGATAGGAGTGACCGCAATTACGCACGTCGGCACTTCAACGATTACTTTACGTATCGAGACGTCACGCCGTGCGACATCACAGCACATGATTGTTTTAACACAATCGAGCTTGCCGCATATCGATCAATTGTCGAGGTAACCGTTCCGGAGCTTTCCGTTTCTCATTACCGAAAAACGCGACCGATTATCCACATGGGCGATGCTGGTGGTATCAGAGAAGCCTTCCTATTCTGCGATGGGTCGTATTTCAACTGGCGTGAGGCGATTTCATTCAATGAAGACGGGTTCATCGGCTTTTGCGGCTGGGCTGATTCGGTGAACTCTAGGCCGTTTGTTTCTGGCTTCTGTCGATGGGTCGACGAGTGGATGACACCGGCGAAGTCATTGAGGGCGATGCGAAATGATTAGCGTCGATAACCTGCTTGCCGCCGCAAATGATCATCAAGTAAAAGTCTTGCGCCTGCTCCAACCGCAGGGCGAGCCTGACATCATCGAATGCGACGGCAGGCTGTACGTACCCGACAAAGAGTGCGAGTTCATCCCTGAGGAATTCGAAACCCGTTGGGACGATGAAAACCAGTGCTTGCGGATTGAGAAGCCTTCCGATGATTGCGGTTGCTTCACGTGCTCTGTATGCGGGGAAGAGCTGAAGTTCGACTGGAACGGCGCATACAGCTGGTTTGATCCCGAATACCCGTACAAGCCAATCGGATTGAAATTCTGCCCTGGATGCCGAGCAAGGGTTCTATTCCCGCATCCATGGCTTGATAAGGAGGTAGACAGATGATCTGCATCGTTGGGACTAGGGGAAGCGGCAAGACGGCTGAGCTTTTAAAGTTCTCCGCTGATTCTGGCATCCCTATTGCCGTTCATGATTCAAACAGGGCAACCAGCCTCCACATGCTCATGGATATGCTCGATATCGATGCGCCCGATCCGGTTGTCATCGGTAACGGCGTTTATGGAGGACGTCCATCCTGCTCTTTGGCGATGGAGCGCGGAAAAGACGGTTTGGCTCCGGTTCTTGTTGATGGTCTGGAATCCTTTTTCGGCGCTATGGGATTACGTGCCGATGTGGTGACCGTCAACGCCGATGCTCTGAATATCGATTTCGAGCTGGCTGCAAAAGCAAATCCAAGTCTGCTCAATTACCTCCGTTACCGTCGGGAAATTAGGAAAGGCGGCACGAAATGAGCGCCTACGTTAAGCGAGTCGGCGATCTGACCGAGCCTGTTGAGCTTAGCGCTTCGCAGGTTGCCGAGAAGATGACCTCGACGGTCGATTCTGAGTTCGACCCTGTGACCAAGCCTTCGCATTACGCGGGGCACACCGGCATCGACTGCAAGACGGCGGTGGAGTCGATGCTTGGAACCGAAGCGTACGTGTCTCATATGCAGGCATTCGTGTTCGAGTACATCTGGCGATGGCGTTACAAGAACGGCATCGAAGACATCAAGAAGGCACGCGAGTGTATCGACAACATGATTCGCGCGATTGAGGGTGATGGGAAATGACCACCGTGAAGCTCAACTTCGAGCTGGAGGACAAAGAGCACAACGTCAAGATAGCTGATGTCGAGGAAGCGGCCAAGCGGTTCACGACCTCGCTGCTCTTCCTGATTCACGCGTTCGGCGTCAATGGCGTGTCGGTGAAGATCGTGAGGGATGACGGCGATGAGTAGGTACGGGAAGTTCCATGTCCTGGATAACCTCTGCACGGTCTCCCAAGACATGAGCAGGCGCATCCTGACGTGCGAGCGCCGTGGTC
>CALLST010000027.1:0-8546 GCA_938011875.1 uncultured Collinsella sp.
CAATACCCGATAGCGAGGCCGCAATAACAAAAGAGGCTCCAAAGGATAAGCTCCTTGAACGTATAAACCACGCCGAGGATGAAAACAGAGAGGGGCTCTATGAAGACTACGATTCATTCTCAAGGGGCATAAAGACGAAATACGGAGTCTAGTCATACCCCAGAATAGCCTCATCCTTGTTGCCCAAAGTTATTTGCGCGTCATTGTAAAGCGATAACCCCTGCGCCGGCAGGGGCAGAAGTATCGTCTACTGCGCTAGTTAGCAGATGACCTGCGTGTGCTCCTCGATGGCGGCGCGGTCCTCGGCGGCGATGCCCGGTTCGCACACCACGGCGTCCAAATTGTCCAGTCGACAGAAGGTGTAGAAGTCGCGCTTGCCGATCTTGCTGGAGTCGGCGATGAGGTAGCGTGAATCGGCCTTGCTAAAGGCGAGCTGCTGGATGCGGCCCTCTTCCATATTGGATGTAGACACGTCGCCGTCCAGAATGCGGTTGGCACCGATAAACGCCGCGTCGATGCCCAGCGCACGCAGGGTATCCTCGGCCGTTGGTCCCACAAAGGCGGCAGTGCGGCGACGGTACATACCGCCCACGAGACACAGGTCGCAGTCTTCGCGCGCCTCGAGCAGGTTAAACACCGAAAGCGAATTGGTCACAATGCGCAGGCGAAACGCCGGCAGCATCGAGGCCATCTGCTCAACTGTAGTGCCCGTCCCCAAAAAGATGGTCGAGCCCTCCTCGATGAGCCCAACGGCGCGGCGCGCGATCTGCAGCTTTTCCTCGGCATGCTTAGTGCGCTTTTCACTGTGCGAATACTCATGGCGCAACATAGCGTGCGGGCGACTCTGCGCACTACGGGCGCCGCCGTGCACGCGCTCGATCTCGCCTAGGCTCGCAAGCTCCTCAAGGTCGCGACGGATCGTCATGTCCGAGACACCTAACGCATCCGAAATCTCCTTGACCGAGACCGTTCCCTGTTCCTCGAGCAGCTGCCGAACCTTATCCTGTCGCTCCGCTTTAATCACGATGAGTCCTCGCTGTTCCACGCTCACGTCAATTCAAACAATAACGAACAAATTGTATCAGACTCGCGCGCGTCAGAAATGAACGCCCGCACAGCTCCAATCATCACTTTTTTGAGAAAAATACCCCCTGCTTTAGTGGGGTGTAGTGATAATCTCGCCTGTTCGCGCTACAGTTTGTCCGAAATACCTCGATGTTAGGAACCAAATGATCACTTCCGAGCTTTTCGGCACCGCGCCGTGCGGTACCCCCGTTCATCGTTACACCCTCAACGGGCCCGAGATCTGCGTTCGCATTATGGACTATGGCGCCACCGTGTTGGGCATCGACGTACCCGACATCCCCGGCAACGTGCGCGATGTGGTGCTGGGCTTCGATAAGCTCGAGGATTACTTTGACAACCCCGCCTGCTTTGGCGCGACCATCGGCCCCGTGGCAAACCGCACCGCGGGCGCCACGATCACCATCGACGGCACGGACTGGCATATGCCGGCCAACGAAGGCGTCAACAACCTGCACAGCGATCTTGAGCATGGTCTGCACAAGCGCGTATGGGACGTTGAGCTCGACGAGACTCACAACGCCGTGCGCATGACCACCTCGCTTAAGGATGGCGAGCTGGGCCTGCCCGGCAACCGAATCTTTACGGCTGTGTTTACCGTTACGCGCACCGGAGTCTTCCGCATCGAGTATGGTTGCGAGAGCGACCGCGCCACCTACGTGTCCATGACCAACCACACGTACTTTAACCTTGCCGGCCATAACGCCGGCATGGACTGCGAGCACTTCTTTGTCGCTAACGCTGCCCACTACCTGCCCATCAACGAGCAGAATATCCCCACCGGAGAGATCGCTCCGGTCGAGGGCACGCCGTTTGACTTCCGTGAGCTGCGCCCCGTCGCGCCCGGCATGGAAGCCGACGACCCGCAGATTAAGCAGGCCCGTGGCTACGATCACTGCCTGTGCATCGATGGCTATCAGTACGGCCGCAACCTGCGTCGCGCCCTACATGTCGAGGAGATGTGGACCGGTCGTGAGCTGGACTACTACACCACCGCCCCGGGCGTGCAGCTCTACACCGGCAACTGGCTGGGCGACGAGCACGCCAAGGACGATGCCAACTATGGCTGGGGCGCCGGCTTTGCCCTCGAGGCCGAGATGTACCCCGACACGCCGCACCAGCCGCTGTTCCCGCAGGGCATGGTGGGCCCGGGTCACCCCTACAGCAATGTGATCGAATACCACTTTATGAGGCACTAAGCCCACAGCGCGACATATCGCACAGCAACGCCCGCCGGCACCACCGCCGACGGGCGCTGCTTCATGCCTAAATCCTTCTTTTCGATGCCACCGAATTGGTGACATAACAAAACTATGCCGAATTACTACGATGAACCCACTATGTCCGACCACGCGCTGGTTTATAAAAAATTAGCAACTCGTCTACCTGCGGTTTTATTCTCTGCAAATTTGGCATGCTCGGCGATAAGCAATTCATCGTAGTAAACCGGCATAGTTTTGGCGGACAGCGCCACACAGATCCCCTACGAAGGCAAAATGATCCGTTTTCCTCCGTCCCCAAGGGATCGGTTGAACAGATTGCCGATGGGGTCGGGGGCGGAACTGGGGAGATAGCGGATTTCTAGTTCTATGCCGAGCTTTTGCAGCTCTCTGAGAACAGCGACGTCTGTGTCGTCTACGGCAACTGCGGGCGTTGCGGGACGCTTGCCCTCCCCTGCCTGCATATGACCAATGCTGATCTTGGTGATCGGCACACCGCCCTTAACCAGCGCGAGCGCATCGGAGGGTGAGGCCACCATGATCAGAATCAATTGGCGAGGCGTTGCGGTATGAATGACGTCGATGGTCCTTTGCACCGAGAAAAACCGCGTCCAAACGCCTTCTGGCGCCGCCACCCTCATGGGTGCCCATTGGCGCGAATCCGCCGCGATTTCATCGTTGACGATTAGGACGAGGTTGGAGCCCACGGCTTCGTTCCATAGCTCAACGTCTTGCCCGTAAATGAAACGGTCGTCGATACGCGTGAGAAGGATCTTGGGTTGAGCCATCGCTGCCCCATTCTGTTTGAGACCCGTAAGAGCAAGACATCGCGTCTCCAATATTAGTGCATTTAAAGTGAGAAAAGCCGTCAGAACACTTGCGCGGATGTGCGATGTCCCGTATCATAGACAGCCGTTGACGCCTCAGCTGCGTCACCACATGGCCGCCAGCGTAGCTCAGTTGGTAGAGCACCGCTCTCGTAAAGCGGGGGTCACCGGTTCGAGCCCGGTCGCTGGCTCCATTGCACAAGATAGCCGCCTTCGGGCGGCTTTTTTGTTGCCGATTTCGAGCGCACATCCGCTAATGCAAGCACATCGCCGCCGGTAACTCCCCACTCAACAACAAGCCCCGCCAACCTCAATCCCCAAAGGAATCGCGATCAGCGGGGCTCAAACGCGCTCCCCAAGGGGAACCACGCTAGCTCACGAGCAGTTCGTTACTCTTCCCAGTAAGCATCTGCAAGCAGCTTAAAGCAGATCTTCTTGACCGGCTGCGCGCCATCGCCCGGGAACTCGAGCGTGGGCATATGAGGCTCGCCGGCAACAAACAGCGCAAACTTATCGTCAGCAAGATCGCCGGCGATCGAGGCGTCGGAATCGACCAGATCGTAGTCGTCCTTCTCGTCGAACTCCTGGACCAGCGTCAGGCTGCCCGTGGCAACCTTAAAGGCCTCGCGACCCTCGACGTCGATCTGCAGGTCGTGATAGCGCTGATGCGTCTCATAGTGAGCCTCGGCTTCGGGACGCGTCGTGGGAGCCATGACGTTCGCAAAGACCTTGTCGCCCAGAATCGGGTGGCTGCCGACCTCGAGCTGCGCCGGGTCGTTCTCCTCGAGCCAGTCGATCAGCACGTCGAGGCCCTTGAGCATTCCGCGATACTCCTCGATATCGCCCAATGCACCGTAAATCATCTAAATCCCCTCTCGGATCGTTTCTTTGGCGGCTACTCGGCAAACGCATTACCAAAGCTGTTGCCGCCCACATACGTCTCGACCAGGGTAAGGTCGGGACTGAACACGACAAAGTCGGAGTCGTGCCCCGGCATAATGCTACTGCACTTGTCGTCGACATGAGCTAGCAAGCGATGCCGGGGCCGCAGCACAAGCTCCTACAGCTCGGTCACGACAACGCCGTTGTAGACCTCGTCCCAACGGTCCATGGCTAGATGACCGGTCATGGGATCCATGGCATTGAGCTTGCCGCAGGTGTTGGCGGTACGCAGCACCGTCTCGTCGTCCGCGCCAGCAGCAATGGCATGCGCGAAGCCAGCGATAGTGGAGTCACCAGAGCCCGTGGCGTTAACGGCAGGGATATCGGGCGTCTTTGCGCGGAACGCACGGCCATTGTGGAAGCCAACGGAGCCGGCAGCGCCCATGGACACGACGACCCAGGGGATATCGGAGAAGCGGGCATCAGAGGCGAGCGCGGCGCGGAGCTCGTCCACATCGTCGGTGGTAAAGCTCGTGCCCAGAAGGCCGTTGATCTCGGTCAGGTTAGGCTTGACCAGCTCGGGCTTAATTTCGGACTTAAGGGCGGCCTCGAGCGAGGCACCCGAGGTATCGAGCAGCACCTTGGCGCCGGCGTTCTCGGCAATGCCCGTGATCTTGGCATAGTAGTCTGCCTCGACGCCGCGGGGCAGCGAACCCGAAATGGTGACGACGTCGGCCTTGCCCGCAAGCTCAGTAAACTTGGCGGTAAAGGCATCGAGTTCCTCGGGGGCAATTGTCGGGCCGCTCTCGAGCAGCTCGGTCTGGTTGCCGGCGTGGAGGATGTTGAGGCAAATGCGAGTCTCGCCCTTGATGGGCACAAAATCATTCTTAATGCCGTTAGCGTCCATGAGCTCGGCCATATAGGCGCCCATATGGCCACCAAGCAGGCCGGTTGCCACAACATCGTCGCCCAACTGACCAAGGACGCGGGCTACGTTGAGGCCCTTGCCGCCGGCGGTCTTTTCGGGCGTCACGCGGTTGACGTCGTCGATAACGAGCTCATCGAGCTGATAGCGCGTATCAACAGACGGGTTCATCGTAACGGTGAGGATCATTTTTAGCTCCTTATCTCGCAGGCTCCTTGTGCCTCGCGATACGAGTCGACAAAACGGAATTACAGAATCTCAATCGTGAACGAGCGAACGACGGTCTCCTTGGGCTTGGCGATAAGGCAGCCGCGCTTATGCTCAAGTACGTCGTCCTCATCGGAACAGGTCGAAAGGCCGCCCCAGGGCTCAACCGCCACAAAATCGCCCTCGGGCTTACTCCACACAATGAGATACGGGAAGCCCTCAAAGCTCAGTCGGACGACCTTTTGCTGCCCCTTCTTGGATAGCGTTACCTGACGGCGCTCGATCACTTCTAAGATGGTCTCCGCAAATTCGAACAGATCGTGCGACATGGGCTGCGTCTTTCCCACCATGGGGTTCTTGGAGCGGTTTGCCACGTCAATCAATCCAGTCGAGGGAACGGCGGTGCAGAGCTCCGCAGCCTCGTCTTTCTCAAAGCGCAACTCGTAGTCCGTATAGGCCTCGCCCTCATCGAGCGGACACCTAAAGCCGGGATGACCGCCGATAAAGAACGGCATGTCCTCGGTGCCCTCGTTGGTGACCTCGTAGGAAACGCGCACGGCAGCGTCCTCGAGCGTATAGCGGGCGACAAGCTTAAACGGATACGGATAATCGCTCAGCAGCGCGGCGTTATCCTCCGAAGCCAGGCACATCGCCAGCTCGCTCTCGCTCTGGCTCAGCAGCTTCCACTCCTGTTTGCGCGCAAACCCATGGCGAGCGAGCTTTACATGATGCCCGGCAAACGTCATGGCGTTGTTATCGCGCAAGCCTCCGCAAATCGGGAAGCAAATCGGTGCCTGGCCGGACCACACGGCGGGATCGCCCTGCCACAGATACTCGCGACCTCCGGCCTCGATCGAGGTAAACGAACCACCAGCCGTGGACACCTTAATAGAAATCGAATCGTTGGAGAGAGCGTATTCCATTGCCCATCCTTTCGAACAACTGCTTTTTGCTCGCAAGTACCCGTCTCGGCCCTAACCAAAGGACAAACCCGCACGTTCATCGATGCGTCCGGTATCCCAGCCATGTAACGGGGTACCATACAGACATTGATGCAATTACAGCTGAAAGGCCTTCTTATGCGAACCATCATCCTCTACGCCTCGCGCCATCACGGCAATACGAAAAAGCTCGTGGACGCCATCGTCGAGGCACACCCCGAGATCGATACCCTCGATGTGAAGACGCTCGGTAAAAACGAGTATCCCAACCTGCACGAATATCATCTGATCGGTGTCGCCACGGGCATCTATTACTCCGAGATCGACAAGGACATGGCACGCGTGCTCACGAACGTGCTGCAGCCGCAGGACAAGGTGTTTGGCCTTATGACCTACGGTGGCAAAAACAAGTGGTACGGCAAGGATATCGATGGCATCTGCCGCATGAGGCAGGCCATCTTTATGGGTGTCTACGGCTGCCCCGGCTTTGATACGTGGGGGCCGTTCAAACTCACCGGCGGTGTCCAAAAGGGACACCCGACCGCTGAGGAAATTAAGGGCGCCGTCGACTTCTTCGACAAGATCGAAGACGAGTATGGCGACATCATCGTCGAAGAGTACGCCAAGCGCGAGAAGCGCCTAGCATACGAGAAGGAGCATCCTGCAGGAGGCCTGGTGGCCGGCGTCAAGCGCACGGCAAAGAAGATCGCTAACAAGCTGTAACTGTGAAGGTGCTTTTGAGCGTTTAACCCATACGGCGGGTCCGAGCAGATTCGGGCCCGCCGTCTTTTTCTATCGTTACTCGGTAAAGGCGTTGCCGACGCTCTGGCCGCCAACATACGTCTCGACGAGGGTAAGCTCATGGTCGAACACGACAAAGTCGGCGTCGCGACCCGGCATGATGCTGCCGCACTTATCCTCGATGTGCGCGGAGCGTGCCGGCACCTCGGTTGCCATACGAATGGCGATATCGGCGCTGGCGATGCCCCAGTCGACGATGTTCTTGACGCCCTGGGCAAGCGTGAGCACCGAGCCGGCAATGCTCTTGCCGTCGGCGAGCCAGCACAGGTTGTCCTTCATGATGACGTCCATGCCACCACTGGTGTAGCTGCCCTCGGGCATGCCGCCGCAGCCCAGGCAGTCAGTGATGAGCACCGTGTGTTGCCAGCCCTTTGCCTGCAGCAGCGCCTTGATGGCGGCAGGGTTAACGTGCTTGCCGTCACAGATGATCTCGGCGTAGGTCTCGGGCGTGGACATGGCAGCACCCACGACACCGGGCTCACGGTGATGCAGCCCGCGCTGACCGTTATAGGTATGCGTAAAGCAGCTGGCACCGGCGTTGATGGCGGCGATGCACTCATCGTAGGTGGCGTCGGAGTGACCGATGCTGGTCACCACACCCTTGGCGTTCAGAGCAGCCGCATAAGCAGCGGCACCGTCGCGCTCAGCCGCCATGGCGCTCTTAACGATGCGACCACCCGCAGCCTCCTGCCACTGATCGAAGACCTCCTCGGAGGGATCGATGAGGTAAGCGGGGTTCTGCGCGCCCACGTGCTTCATGGTAAAGAAGGGGCCCTCCAGGTAGATGCCCTGAATGCGGGCACCGCAGAAGTCGGGGCCGCGACCCTCGTCCGCCTGAGCGATGGCGGCGCAGGCGTCCTTGATCTGCTCGACGCCATCGGTGAACGTCGTGGGCAGCCAGCTGGTGGTACCGCGACGGGCGAGCTCGGTCGAGCTGATATCGATGCCCTCGGGATCGTTATCGGTAGTTGAGTGGTTGTAGAAGCCATGGATGTGAGTATCGACCATACCCGGTGCGATCCACGATCCCGTGTAGTCCTTAATCTCGCAAGAGGGCTCGTCGGCCTGCCAGGCGCCAAAGACGCCATCCTCGACCATAAGATAGCCGCCCAGTTGCGGGCCTGCCGGCAAGAAGAACTTGTCAGCCTTAATTGCGTACGTGCTCATATGCACTCCTCGCTTCTAAAGCAGTTGACTGTGGTGATGCTTATACCCAGCTCACGTAAAACAAAAAGCGCCCGCCCGCCGTTATGAGCGGACGGGCGCCCTTACAGGGGGACGCGATTAAGCGGTGAAGGGGTGAATCGTCACGCCCTTAACCACGCGGTTGACCGTGCCGGTGGGGCTCGGCGTATCGGGCGTGTTGCCCACGCGGACGGAGTTGAGCAGGCTGATAGCCTGAGCAAACATCACGAACGGCAGAGCAAGGTAGCCCTCGGGAAGCGCCTCGTAGCCCTTAAAGGTGAAGGACTCGCCCTCGTAGACGGTAGCGCCATCCTGCTGAACGGCAACGGTGTGCTGAGCGATCTCGTCGCCACCGATCTCGTTGAGGATGTCGATGTCGTACTGACGGGTGTAGGCGTCGTTGTTGACGAACACGAAGACGAGCGTCTTATCGTCGACGAAGGACTTAGGTCCATGACGATAGCCCATGGAGGTG
>CALLST010000028.1:0-8525 GCA_938011875.1 uncultured Collinsella sp.
GGACCATATCTTTGCGGTGACCTCGAATGGCGCCGATGACCTTGAGGACGTCCGCGAGCAGATTGCCGCGGGCTGCGATGCCATCGTCTGTACGGCGCATAACGTGCCCGTGCTGCTCTGCTTTGCCGACTGCGTTCCCGTGGTGCTGGTGGCCCCTGGCGGATTTGCCGTGGTGCACTCCGGTTGGAAGGGCACGATTGCACGTATTTCTGCCAAGGCGTGCCAGGCGCTTTGCGATGCTGCCGGCTGCGATGCGGGCGACGTTTCCGCCTATATCGGCCCCCATATCTTGGGTGACGAATATGAGGTATCCCAGGAACTCATGGATCGCTTTGCCGCCGAGTTCTCTTGCATCGATGCGAATACCTCTCGCATGCTCGATCTTTCCGCTGCCATTCGCGAGGCGCTGGTAGATGTCGGTGTCGACGCGGATGATATCGTGGATACCCAGCTTTCGACCGTGCGTCAGAACGACCGCTTTTATTCCTACCGTAACGAGGACGGCACCTGTGGGCGCCATGCTGCGATCGGCGTGATGCTATGAGAAAGATCGTATCGGTCCTGAGCGCCGCTGTGCTTACACTTACGCTGTGTGCCTGTTCTTCGGGATCTTCTACCTCTTCCATTACCGTGGCCGGCTCCACGACCTGCCTTCCTATCGCCGAGATTGCGGCCGAGGGCTTTAAGGAGGAGACCGGCATCGCCGTGCTCGTTACCGGTTTGGGTTCATCCGCTGGCATCGAGGCCGTCAGCGCCGGAACGGCCGATATCGCCAGCTCCTCCCGTGGGCTCAATGCCGACGAACAGGATCTGGGCCTGACCCCCATCGTAATTGCCCACGACGGTATCGCGGTCATCGTGAACGACGATAACCCGGTCGATAACCTCTCGACCGAGCAGCTCCGCGATATCTACGCCGGCAAGATTACCAATTGGAAAGAGGTCGGTGGCGAGGACCTGAGGATTCAGGTCATCAACCGAGACGAGGCGTCCGGTACGCGCGAGGCCTTCCGTACCATCGTGATGGATGGCACGCCGTTCGATCGCCGCTCGGCTGTTCTTTCGGGTACGGGCCAGGTGCGCGACGTGGTATCTCGTTCGCGTGGGGCCATCGGCTACATTTCGCTGGGCTTCGTCGATAGCCTCAACGCCAAGACCTCGGTCAAGGCTGTCTCGGTCAATCATGTTGAGGCGTCCGAGAAGACGGTCGCGAGTGGCGGCTATCCCATCTCGCGCGACCTTTACTTCTTTGTGAAGGGTGCGCCTTCGCAGCAGGCGCAGGATTACATCGACTATGTGACGTCCGAAAAGATGGACAAGCAGATTCGCGAGGCGGGCTTTATTCCCGTCACCAACGACGAGAAGGGGAGTGAGTAGCATGGAAGCACAGGAAAACTCCCAGACTGAGCAGAATGTTCAGACGCCCAAGAAGCGCGAGCTGGCGCTCGTATCGCGCAGTACCTATATCAAGGAGAAGGCGCTGCAGTGGATCTTCTTTGCCTGCGCGTTCTTGGCGGTCGTTACCGTCATCCTGATTTTTGTCTTTACCACGTACTCGGCGCTGCCCGTCTTTACTGACATCGGTCTGGCGGACTTCTTTAGCTTTACGTGGGCGCCTTCCGAGGGCCACTACGGCATCTTGTCGCTGCTTGCCGGCTCGGGTCTGGTGACCGTCGGTGCGCTCGCCATGGGCGTGCCGCTGGGCGTGGGTACGGCCGTTTACCTGGTCGAGATTGCCAGCAAGCGCGTGCGCAAGCTCATCAGCCCCGCCGTTGACCTGCTGGCGGGCATACCCTCCATCATCTACGGCTTCTTTGGCATGATCATCATCCGCCCGTTTATCGCACAACTGACCGGTGGTCTTGGTTTTGGTGCGCTGACAGCGTGGTTCGTGCTCGCCATCATGATCGTCCCTACCATCACGACGCTTACCATCGATGCCCTCAATTCCATTCCCATGGGCATTCGCGAGGCATCGTATGCCATGGGTGCTACTAAGTGGCAGACCATCTATAAGGTCGTGCTACCTGCCGCCAAACTGGGTATCGTTGATGCCATCGTGCTGGGTATGGGCCGTGCCATCGGTGAGACCATGGCCGTGCTCATGGTCGTGGGTAACGCTCCGGTTATTCCCGACAGCATTGCGAGCCCCATCTCGACGCTCACGAGCCAGATCGCGCTCGACATGAGCTATTCCTCGGGCCTGCACCGCTCGGCTCTGTTCGGCATGGGCGTGGTCCTGTTTATCATCTCCGCCATGCTGGTGGGCATCGTCCGTCTGATTTCCAAGAAGAAGAGGGGGTAGGCTATGTCCGATTCCGTTGACACGACGGTCGATACGACCTCGTCGCGCGAGCGCATCAAGCGTGCCCTTTCCCACGGTAAGAAGGGCCGTATCAACAAGGACCTGTCAAACAAGATCATGCTCGGCGTGTTCCGCGCCGCGGCCTACATCACCACGCTTGTGCTGGTCGCTATCATCGCCTACGTGGTTGTTAATGGCTTACCGCATATTTCGCTCGACTTTATCTTCGGTTGGCCCCAGGGTGTCAACGCCGAGGGCGGCATTTGGCCTACGATTGTCTCGACCATCTACGTGACGGCGCTCGCCATGCTCATCTGTACGCCGGTCGCCGTGCTAGCGGCCGTCTATCTGGCCGAGTACGCCAAACAGGGCAAGGTCGTCGAGCTCATCCGTTATGCTGCCGATGCTTTGGCCTCGGTGCCCTCCATCGTTATGGGCCTGTTTGGCTACGCCTTGTTTGTCGAGGCCATGGGCCTGGGCCTTTCGATGGTCTCGGCTGCCCTGGCGCTGGCGCTTCTGATGCTGCCTATCGTCATGCGCACCACCGAGGAGGCTATTCGCGCCGTGCCGCGCTATATCCGTTGGGGCGCATATGGCTTGGGCGCCACTAAGTGGCAGGTCGTTTCCAAGATCGTGCTTCCTTCCGCCTTTGGCCGCATCGCCACCGGCATCGTCCTTGCCATCGGCCGTGCCATCGGCGAGACCGCGGTTGTACTTTACACCATGGGCCAGGCCATCAATCTACCTATTTCGCCGCTCGATTCCGGCCGCCCCATGACGGTCCATCTGTACCTGCTTGCCAACGACGGCATCAACATGAACGCAGCCTACGGCACCGCGCTCTTGCTGATGGTGATCATTTTGGCCTTCAACCTGTTTGCGCGCTTCCTGTCGCGCAAGCGTCGCTAGTTAAGGAGTCCCATGTCCGTTTATCAGTCCGCTCCCACGCTGGAGCAAGCGGCCATTACGGCCAAGGATTTCAACTTTTGGTACGGTGACTTTCATGCGCTGACGGGGCTTGACCTCAACATTGCCAAAGACGCCATCACCTCCTTCATTGGCCCTTCGGGCTGCGGCAAATCGACGTTTCTGCGCTGCATCAACCGCATGAATGACCTGATCGAGGGTACGCGCGTCGAGGGCACCATGACGCTCGACGGCAATGATATCTATGCCGAGGGCGTCGACCCGGTCGATCTCCGTCGCCGCGTGGGCATGATCTTTCAGCAGCCCAATCCGTTTCCCAAATCCATCTACGAGAATGTCGCTTTTGGCCCTCGTCTGCAGGGCGTGACTAGCAAAAGTGACCTCGATGACATCGTGGAAGAATCGCTCAAGCGCGCCAACCTCTGGAAAGAGGTATCCAATCAGCTCAACAAGGATGGTTTGGCGCTCTCGGGCGGTCAGCAGCAGCGTCTGTGCATCGCGCGCGTGCTTGCGGTGCAACCCGATGTTCTCCTGATGGACGAGCCCTGCTCCGCCATCGACCCCACGTCTGTCTCTAAGGTCGAGGATCTGATGGCCGAGCTGGCGCCCGAGATGACGATCATCATCGTCACGCATTCAATGCAGCAGGCAGCTCGTATTAGCGACTACACCGCATTTTTCTTGCAGGAAGTTGCCGGCGAGCCCGCCACGCTCATCGAGTATGGTCAAACCGACGCGATCTTCACCAGTCCGGTGGACTCGCGGACGGAAGACTATATCACCGGCCGCTTTGGCTGATCGGTGCGACTAGTCCCAAGCCGATCGGATCTGGTCCGGTGCGTATTCACTGTGCGGGCGGCATGACCGCACCCAACTGATTGGAGTGAACCATGCGTAAACTGTTTTCCCGTCAGCTCATCGAGGCCCGCCACGAGATGCTGAGCATCTACGAGGCCGTCGATCTGGCCCTCCACGATGCCGTTAAGGCCTATGTGACCGACGACCGCAAGCTCGCCACCAAGACCAAGAAGCGCACGCTTTCGATTGACGCGCGCTGCGCTAACTTGGAGGCCGTGTGCTACAACCTGATCGCCACGCAGTCACCGGTCGCCTCCGACTTCCGCCTGCTTCAGACGATCATCTACGTCGACTTTAACCTGCAGCGCATGACCGATAAGGTCCGTCAGATCTGCCGCGCCACGCGTCATATGATCAAGGCCGACATCTCGCTGCCCAAGGAGCTTGTCGGCACGGTCGAGGCCGAGGCTGAGGCCGTCTACCAGGTGCTGGGCTCTTCGCTTTCCGCGCTCGTCACGAATGATATGTCCATCATCTGCAACTTGGCCGTCGAGGACGAGCCAGTGCACGCCGCCTACGAGAAGTTTTTCCGCACCTTTAACCGTATGGATACGGGCGACTTTATGGACGACGACAGCAACTATGACGACCTGCGCCGCGCCATCATGGTATCGCGCTATCTCGATCGCATCGCCTCGATTTCCATCGATGCCGCCTGCCGTCTGACCTTCCTGTTGACCGGACAGCGTTTGACTGCCGGTGATATCGCCTGCACTGATGAGGATGAGCTCGAGAGCATGCGTGTGCCTTCGGGCGAGGGTGTTATCATGAGGCCCGCCGTCGACGCGCGCTACGTTGCCAAGGTGCCCGTTAGCGAGGTCAGCGAGGGTCTTCGCTACCTGCTCGATCATCTTGAGGACGAGGACGATGGCGAGGACGACGAGGAGTAAGTAACCCCGTTCGTCGAAAGATTGTAAATACCTAAGTGAGCGCGGCCTTGCACATGCGGGGCCGCGCTCTTGCGTTAGCATGGGACTACTTGTTTGGCTGTCAGCGGAGGCGATTGGCAATGGATAACTATTTGGACTTGATGCGCGCTCGCCGCGAGCAGATTCTGGAACGTTTTTATGCGGCGCTCGATCGCGCAGGCCGTCCCCACGACGCCGCGCGCCTCATTGCCGTGTCCAAGACCGTTGGTGTCGATGAGACCGTTGCCGCCATCCAGGCGGGGTATCGCCATTTTGCCGAGAACCGCCCGCAGGAGCTGGTTCGCAAGCTCACGGGTCTGGCGGAGCATCCGGAGCTGCCCGAGGTGCGCTTCGATATGATCGGCAACCTGCAGACCAATAAGATCAATGCGGTGCTGGGCTCAGCCGAGCTGATTCACTCGGTGGGTTCGCTGCATCTGGCGCAGGCGATCTCGAGCCGTGCTGTCCGCAAGATTGAGGCAGGCGAGCTCGCCGGCCCCCAGCGTGTGCTCATCGAGGTCAATGTGAGTGGTGAGGAGTCGAAGGGAGGCTTTTCGCCCGATGAGATTCGCGCCGCCGCGGGTGAGCTTGCGGAACTTGAGGGAATTTGCGTGCAGGGGCTTATGACTATGGCGCCCCGGGGGAATAAGGATGTGGCACGCCGCACCTTTGCGGGGCTTCGTGAGCTGAGGGATGAGCTGGAGGCGGCGCATCCCGATTTGAACCTGCCTGAGCTTTCCTGCGGCATGAGCGAGGACTTTGAGTCTGCCCTTGAGGAGGGCTCTACGCTCGTTCGCCTGGGCAGGGTAGTATTTAGCCCGGAGTTTGCAGTAAAATAAGGCTCTGAAGTGCGCACTGATTATCGGGGCGCCTGCACTAAACCGCGAGAGGACACAACCATGGGCTTCCTTGACGAGATTAAAAATAAGATGCACCTGGGCGGCCAGCAGGGTTACGACCAGGGTTATGGCCAGGACGACGACTACGGCTACGATGACGGCTATGACGATAGTTATCAGGGCAACGGCTACAGCGGTGCTTCGGGCGAGGGCTTCTACACCCAAGACGAGCCGAGCAACGGCCTGCTTGGTCAGACGCGCCGCGGTGAAGCTGAGTCGGTTGCCGTGTATACGCGCTCCGGTCAGCTGGTCGGCGATGACTCCCGCCATGCCACGACGTATAACCCGCCTTCGCGCTCGCAGGACAGCGTTGCGAGCGGTTATCGTCCTGGTGCCTATGACACGCCGTCGAGCTACGCCGAGAACACCCGCGCCCGTGCCGCCGCTGCGCCCGCGCCTGCACCGAGCGATGCCTCGGCCTATGCGAGCAATATCATCAACGCCACACCGCAGCTGCCGGCCTATGTCCTGCGCCCCGAGAGCTATGACGACGTGGAGACCGTGGTGCGCCGCGTTCGCACCAAGCAGCCTGTCGCACTGATTTTTGTGGGCGTACGCACCGAAGTTGCCAAGCGCGTCTTGGACTTCTCTTACGGCTTTGCCTGCGGTCTGGGTGCCACGGTCAAGGAGGTGGGCGACCGCGTGTTCATGGTGCTGCCCGCCGGTTGCGAGGTCAAAGATTCCGATCTCAAGAAGCTTCGTGCCGACGGCTACCTCAAGTAAAGTCAAGACGAGGAGATTCCCATCAACATCTACACTATCGTCCAGCTGGTCAACACGCTGTTCAACTTCTATTCCACGCTCATTATCGTCTACTGCTTTATGACGTGGATTCCCATGAAGCAGGGTGGTTTGCTTCAGGATATTGCCGCGGTGCTTGATAGCGTGTGCGGTCCGTGGCTTAACCTGTTCCGTCGTTTCATCCCGCCGATGGGCGGTATCGATTTTTCGCCGGTCGTTGCGATTATTGCGTTGCAGTTGGTGCAGAGGCTGATTCTGCAGCTTCTTATAGGTATACTCGTGTAGAACTGACTTAGTAACTTACGTCGGGCGTGTAGCGCCGAGGCGATGAAAAAGGAGACTTGTTATGGCTATTACCCCTGCAGACATCCAGGCTCAGACTTTCTCTGAGGCCAAGCGTGGCTACGATCCTGCTGAGGTCGACGTCTTCTTGGAGACGCTGTCCTCCGAGGTTGACGCTATGCTCGCTAAGATCGTCGACCTTAAGGGTCGTCTGACTGCTACCGAGCAGCAGCTTGCCGATGCGCAGGCTCAGCTTGCCCAGGCTCAGGATGCCACCGCCCAGGCCGCTCCTGCCGCCCCCGTGGCTGCTCCCGCCCCTGACTTCTCCGCTCAGGAGCGCCAGATTTCCGCTGCCTTGATCGCTGCCCAGCAGACCGCTGAGACCATCGTCAACGATGCCAACGAGAACGCTGAGCGTATCCGCAACGAGGCTGACGCCAAGGCCCGCGAGGTTATCCGCCAGGCTCTGACTGAGAAGCAGGCCGAGCTCGAGGAGATCGATCGTCTCAAGGCTTCCCGTGAGGAGTTCAAGGCCGAGTATCTCAAGCTCATCCAGCACTTCATGGACGATGCCCAGAACTCCTTCCCGGCCGATCTCATGGCCTCCACACCGGTCGGTTCTGCCGCTTCTCCTGCGGTGACTGTTCCCGCCGAGCCGCTGCCCGTCGCTGACCCGGTTGTCCCCGTGGCCGATCCCTTCGCCCCGATCGACAACTTTGCCGCCGACGACCTGGACTAGCGCCAGAGCTACAATCTCGTGTCCTTAAGAGGAGCTCGCACCTGCGGGCTCCTCTTTTGTGGCTGCATACGGGTTGGGAAACAAAACGCCGAGCTCTGCGTGTGATAGGGCAGAACTCGGCAAAGGGCGCGTGGTAAAAAGTAGATTTTAGGGCATGTGCCAAAAACTACTTGAGGAGGAAGTCGGAGAGGGGAATGGTGCGGGCATCGCGATGCTCGGGATCGGCGATGTGGTCGGCAGGATAGCCGCAGACGAGCATGTGATAGGGATAGACGCCCTCGGGCAGGTTGAACCGCTCTCGGGCTAGCTCGGGCTTAAAATGGCATACCCAACACGTTCCCAGGCCTTGCTCCTCGGCCTCCATCATCATATGATCGCAAACAATCGAGGTGTCGATAGCGCTGGAGTTCATCTGGTCATAGGGGCGAACCCAAGCGTCGTCGGTAACGCTGCAAATGAGGAAGATGAGCGGAGCGCCAAAGATGGACCCATCACGAGCAAACCGAGGCTGACAAGCAGCCGCCTTCTCCAAAAGCTCGGGCGTATCTAACACCATCACACGGGTTGGATGATTATTACAAGCAGAAGGAGCAATACGCCCAGCCTCAACAATGGCATCCACAACAGTTTGCTCAACAGAACGATTCTCAAACTCGCGACAAGAATACCGAGACCGAGCCAGATCCAAATAAGACATACAAGCCCTCCAACAATTAAAAATCAAACAAACCCAAAGTAACCCAAACAGTACCCAAAGCAGCAATCAGCCAAACGCTCATCAAGGGCCAAAGTGTCCGAAGGGGTACCAAAGGTCCCTTCAGCCATACCCCCATCGCGCTACAATTATCAGCCAAAGTTCTCAATGG
>CALLST010000029.1:0-2516 GCA_938011875.1 uncultured Collinsella sp.
AAAAATTCCACTCCCCCCCCCCCCCCCCCTCTTCCCTCCCCCCCCCCCCCCCCCCCCCAAATTTAAAAACCCCCCCCCCCCCCCCCGGCCCCGCCGGCAAATAGCAGACACTCCGCATGCAATCTATGCAACAAAACAAGTACGCTTAGCTACATTCGGTAAGTTCGAGCACGCTGCCCTTAACGATAAGCGCCGGCTCCAGGACGACCTCTTCGGCACGCCTGCCGCCCCTACCGGCAAGACGCTTGGACATGCAGCCAAAAGCATGCTCCGCAAGGACGCCGGGATCCTGCTCAATCGCGGTCAGCGCCGGCTCAAAGAGAACGTCGGCGGCCGAGTTGTCGTAACTCACCACCGAAATGTCGCCCGGAATGCTCTTCCCCATCTCGTGTAAGCGCTTGAGCAGACCAAGGGCAATGTTGTCCGAACTTGCGAACACAGCGGTGGCATCAGTTGCGAGCACCGCCTCCGAGGCCTCGTAGGCACTCGGAATGTAGTACTCGCTCTCAAACTCCAAACGTGCGTCGATAGGCAGGCCAACCTCGCGCAGCGCGCGCTCATAGCCGGCAAGTCGCTTACGCCCCGTATTGGAACGGCGCGCGTTAACCAAGCAGGCAATGCGACGGTGGCCCTGCTCGATCAGATAGCGAGTGGCCATGTAGCCACCCATCTCGTGGTCGAACATCACCTTGTCGCACTCGAGCCCCTCAATGGCACGGTCGACCATCACGGCAGGGATAGGCAGATGGCTGACCTCTTCGCGCAGGGCGCGGTCGTCGGAGAACTCGTCGCCCACGACCAGGAAGACGCCATCAACGCCGCGCGTCACCAGCTGGCGCAGCAGCTCCAGATCGTCATCGGCGCTTCCGCCCGAGCTGGTAATGAAGAGCGCATAGCCGTCCTCGCGGCAGCGCTTTTCCAGGCTACCGGCGAGCGAGGCAAAAAAGCGGCTCTCGATGTTAGGGACGATAAGGCCCAGCGTGCGCGACTCGCGCATGACCAGGCTGCGCGCGATCTGGTTGGGAACATAGTGGTTGCGCGCCGCGACCTCTTTGATGAGCTTGCGGTTTTCTTCCGAGATGCGACAGGGCCGATTATTGAGCACAAGCGAGACCGACGAGGGGGAAAGCCCCACCTCCTGGGCGATCTGCTTGAGGGTGACTTTGTTGGCCATCTCGCTCCTTCCGGGTTTACGCGCAATCTCTTGAAAGTATAGCGACTACCCCTCTACCTCGGTGATAAACACTTTACCAATCCGGTAGACGGCTGTTTTATCGCCGCCAGCGCACCAAATCCGTCCGGGTGGGGTATATTGCAATCGATTGATGACAACGACCACCAAAAGGCGGATATCCGTATGCACGAGAACGATTTTTTTAACGAGGACCTGCTGTGCGCGCTCGCTGGCGTTGCCGGCGAGGACAACGTGCTGATGAGCGAGCCCATGCGCGAGCACACCACGTTTAAGATCGGCGGCCCGGCCGACGTCTTTGTCACGCCCGATACCGAGCAGGGCCTCGTCGCCACGCTCGATACCTGCTATCGCTGCGATCTGCCCCTCACCATCGTGGGCAACGGCTCCGACCTACTCGTCGGCGACAAGGGCATCCGCGGCGTCGTCGTAGCGCTGGGCGAAGGTCTCTCCAACATCACCGTCGACGGCACGCACGTCACGGCGGCAGCCGGCGCCTTGCTTTCCGATGTCGCCGCGGCGGCAGCCGAGGCCGGCCTCACCGGCATGGAGCCCATCTCGGGCATCCCCGGATCGGTCGGCGGTGCCTGCTACATGAACGCCGGAGCATACGGCGCTTGCATGGCCGATGTGCTGGAGTCCGTGCGCGTCTACAAGCCCGCCCGCATGCTCGACGACGGCACCCGCGGCAGCGGCAGCATCATCGAGTTCGATGTCGACGAGCTTAACCTGGGCTATCGCAAGAGCCGCATCGCCGACGACGGCTTTACCGTGCTTTCGGCCACCTTCAATCTCGCCCCGGGCAACGCCGCGATGATCAAGGCCGACATGGACGACTACCGCCAGCGCCGCGAGGACAAGCAGCCGCTCGACATGCCGAGTGCCGGCTCCACCTTCAAGCGCCCCGAGGGCTACTTTGCCGGCAAGCTCATCATGGACGCCGGCCTGCGAGGACACGCCGTTGGCGGCGCGCAGGTGAGCGAGAAGCACTGCGGCTTCATCGTCAACGCCGACCACGCCACCGCCGCCGATGTCGACGAACTCATCCGCGACATCCAAGCCAAAGTCAAAGAGCAGTTCGACGTAGACCTAGAACCCGAAGTCCACCGAGTAGGCGAATTTTTATAAAAAGAAGGCCCCGAAAGGGGCCTTCACCATATTTATTCAGATAACCCAGTCCGGTGTGTCGCGCCCCGAATCCGAGAGGGCCGGGACAGTCCGAGAGGCATAAGGTTGATCGCGAGTTACGCACGAGCCGGAGAGCACTTAATGTGCTCTCCGTGCGAGCAGGACTGCCCGAGCAGGCGATGTTGCCCCATACGCC
>CALLST010000030.1:0-1726 GCA_938011875.1 uncultured Collinsella sp.
GACGAGGCGGCGCTTGATTTCGACCTTCGCCGCATCCTGGCCGAACAGAAAGCCGTCAGGGATAATAACCGCTGCACGGCCGTTTCTCTTGAGGCGATACAGGATGAGCGCAAGGAACAGATCAGCGGTCTCCGAACTGCGAAGGGCTGTTGGGAAGTTGTTCTGAATAGATGCCTTTTCCGACCCGCCGTACGGCGGGTTCATGAGTACCACGTCGAACTGGCCGCGTTCTTTGTGGCGGTAATCGCGAACGTCGTGTTCGAGCGAGTTGTCATGGAAAACCTGTGGGTTGTCGATATCGTGCAGCAGCATGTTGGTGATGCACAAAAGAACGGTAACTGCTTTTTCTCGATGCCGTAGATCGATTTAGAATAGAGCTCTTGGTCTTCGGGCGTTTTCACCTGCTTCGCCAGCAGCTTCAATGCGCTTGTAAGGAATCCACCTGTTCCGCACGCGAAGTCAGCAACAGATTCCCCGAGCTTGGGATTAAGCATCTCGGCCATGAAATCGGTAACAGCACGGGGCGTGTAGAACTCGCCCGCGTTGCCCGCAGACTGCAAGTCCTTCAGGATGGTCTCGTAAATCTCGCCGAACGCATGGCGCTCCTTGTATTCGGTGAAGTCCACAGCATCATCGATCGCGTTGACAACCTGACGGAGCAGGATGCCATCTTTCATGTAGTTATTAGCGTCGGTGAACGCCGCCTTTACAACCACTTGTCGCAACGGCGCGTCTTGGGCAAGCTCAAGATTCGCCAAAGTCTTGAATAGGTCGTTGTTGACGAAGTCCAGCAACTCATCGCCGGTAAGGGCGTTGCCGTCTTTCGCGTCAGGCGCCCAGCTGTGCCAGCGCAAACGATCGGGGATGATCGACTCATACGAATCGTCGTGAAATTCCCATTCCTCTTCCTTCGCGTCATAGATTTTCAGGAAGAACAACCATGTCATCTGCTCAATTCGCTGGGCATCGCCGTTGATGCCCGCATCGTTTCGCATGATGTTCTGGAGGGTTTTGACGAGAGATCCTAAAGCCATGCTTCAAAAGCCTTCCTAAGCCGAGTAAAGCGCATTCTCCAACGTTTGCGCCGCGTACATGAATTCTTTCTTGCCACCGAACGCTTTGCAAATCTTCATAGGGCTTCCAAAGCGCCGAAACTCTTCAAGGTCGAGGATTCTGGTGTCATCCAAATCGATGAGGTTCGAAGTGGCGTATTTGTCGAGAAGGGCCTCGAGCACATCACGTGCAAGGCCGGTGTACTCGTACAGATAGCCCTTCTTCTTCACGTTGTTGGCCCTTTCGCTCCTCGTGAGCGGTTTCTGGTCGTAAGCAATGTGACAGATGAGGTCAAAATCGCTCATTTGATCTTGACCGGACTCCTTGCGAAGCTCATCGAGGAACACGCCGCGATCCCTCAGTTCGTCGATAATCGCTTGCTTGCGGTCCTCGGCGTTCCAAACGACAAGAAAATGGTCGAGCGTATCGTACTCGCCGCGGATGTTTTTCCGTGTGTAGTCCTTAAGGCTCTCCGTGACAAGCTCGCCAGAAACCGAATAATACTCAACTCGCTCGGAGGCTATTTCGACGGGAACACCGTGAACATAATATTTAACGCGTTTGCCATCGATGTCCGTCTCGCCATCATCCAATACATTGTCGGGATTGGGCAGAGGCGAAACGTCGGGAGGGCTGTCCGGCTCGTCGGTGTCGGGCACCATAGGACCGCTGG
>CALLST010000031.1:0-6172 GCA_938011875.1 uncultured Collinsella sp.
AGCGTGAGCGCAGCGAAAAGGCCGGCGCATCCGGCGCCGACAACGACAGGGCGTTCTTGAGGTGCGTCGGAGACGGGGGTGGGGAATGAAGACTCATCGTCTTCTATCGCGCGTACGCGCGAGCGGTCACGCTCGGCAACGCTGTCGACCGCTTCTCGCTCGAGGTGGGGACTAGTCAGCTCAACACGAAAGCTCAGGATAAAATGGACGTCTCGTTTTTTGCGGGCGTCGATTGACTTGCGGTGGAGCTCGATGGACCTGATCTCGGAGTCCTTGCAACGTAGGACGCGCTTGGCGACTCGCTTGCCAACAATGAGGCAGGCATTTTCATCGCTGACTTCATCGAGTGACGCGTTGACTTGGGTGATTTCGATCATCGAGGTCTCCTTAGAGGCAAGAAAGAGGCCGTCCGGTATCCCAGACGGCCCGAATGCGTTTTTGATTATAGACTGCGCGGCTACAGGCTGCTTGCAGCGCGAATGCCCGAGAGCCAGGCCCACGCAAGGTTAAAGCCTCCGCAATCGGCGTCGATGTCGAGCGCTTCGCCGCAGACGTAAAGCGGGGCGTCGACAACGCTGCGCGCGCGTAGACTGGGTGTTGAGATACTCTCGACAGATACGCCACCACGCGTGACCTGTGCCGAGCGCTCCTCGGCTGTTCCCTCAACGAGCAACTTAAAGTGCTTGAGGATCGAGACCAGGTGGATGACATCGTTGGAGCCTGGATGGCACTGCTCGAACGCCGTGCAGACGACGCGGGAGAGTTGCGGGGCGAGCATGCCGTCGAGCCAACGGGGATCGCGGGGCGAAAAGCCGCCGAGCAGCTCAACGCGCCGGTTGAGCATATCGAGCAGCTCGTCTTTGGAGAGGTCGGGGAAAACGTCGAACAGGATCGTATCGCCGTGCTGGATACGACGGGAGAGGTTGAAGACAGCGACGCCCGAGATACCGAAGGTTCGAAACAGGACTTCACCGTCTTCGTGCCAGAGCTCATTATGATTGCGGGCGAGCGTCAAGCGGGCGCGGACGCGCAGGCCATCCAACGTCTTGATTGCCGCCCGATCGCCGACGACCGTTGCCGATACGGGGCAGAGGATGGGGCGCAGCGAAGTGAGGGGGAGGCGAAACGTATCGGCGATACCAGTGGGGTTGCCACCCGTGGCGATAATTACGGCATGTGCCTCCAGGGCCTCGTTCTTGCGAGGGACATCGGCGAGCGCTTTCCGAAGCGAGCGGAGCTCCGATTTTCGGTCGTCGTGCTTTTTTGCCTTGAGTGCCCGCGCTGGACGGTCTATTTGGAGTGCCCAGCCTTCGGAAGTTTTGTGTGCCGAGGCAACATTGGCTCCGCAGATTAAGGTGATACCCAGGCGGTCGCAAACATTGAGAAGCGCGTCGCGCACCGATTCGGCGCGAAGGGAGCGCGGGTACAGTCGGCCTTCCTCGGAGGTTGTCATGATGCCCAGCGAGGAGAAGAAACCCATAAGCTCTTGTTCGGGTTGGGGGCCCATGACAGATTCGACGAATGCGGGGTGGTTATACCGCTGAGGATCAATCGATTCGTTGGAGAGGTTGCAGCGGCCGTTACCGGTCGCAAGGAGCTTAAGGCCGCAGGCGACATTGCGCTCAACGATGCAGACGCTTTTGCCAGCGCGTGCGGCCGTAATGGCGGCGGCGAGGCCCGAGGCCCCGCCGCCGATCACCAAGACGTCATAGAAGGCGCTTGCGTTCACTTAGGCCTCGTCTGTCTTGTGCGGGGCGATGGCCTCAACGGCGGAGACGGCCTTGGGCAGCATGTCATCGGGCAGTGCGGTCTCGACTTCACCCTTATCGCAGGCCTCGGCGAGTGACGGATTGATGGGAAGCTGACCCAAGATGTCGAGGTTGTAGCGCTCGGCGACTTCGGGGAGCTTGCTCTTGCCAAAGACCTCGATCTTCTTGCCGCAGTCGGGGCACTCAATATAGCTCATGTTCTCGACGATGCCCAGAATGGGGACGTTCATCTTCTCGGCCATGTTGACCGCCTTGGCGACGATCATCGAGACCAGATCCTGCGGGCTCGTGACGATGACGATGCCGTCGACGGGCAGTGACTGGAAGACGGTGAGCGCGACGTCGCCTGTTCCCGGAGGCATGTCGACCAGCAGGTAGTCGATGGGGCCCCACGAGGTCTCGCTCCAGAACTGCCTGATGGCGCCTGCGATGACCGGACCGCGCCAAAGGACGGGGTCGGTCTCGTTTTGGAGCAGAAGGTTGGAGCTCATGACCTTGACGCCGTGCTCGGAGATTTCAGGCAGCATGAGGTTGCCAAGGGCATGGACGTGGCGTCCGCTCATACCGAACATCTTGGGGATAGAGGGACCGGTGATGTCGGCATCGAGGACGCCGACCTTGTGGCCGTGACGGGCAAGCTCGGTGGCGATGGCACCGGTGACAAACGACTTGCCGACACCGCCCTTGCCGGAAAGCACGGCGATGACGCGTTTGACCTCGGACAGCGTATTCTCCTCAAATTGCGACGCCGACGTTTGTCCGCCGGCGGCCTGTGCGTGCTCGCAACCCATGTATGACTCCTTTGTATATGTTGGGGCCGGGGCCCCGTGATGTGACACGAGCGTCATTGTACCCTCGTTTGCGAGCGGGAGTCATTTGCGATGCATTTGGGCCGAGCGTGCTTGCAATACGATGGGTCCAAGCGAATGGGCGGGCTTACTGAACTTTGCTGGCGAACTCGAGGTATTGCATGCGCTGCAGCTTGTCGATCGTCGAGGCGAATGGGCTGTCTTCAGATTCCAAGTCGTAGCGCAGCCCGTCGGCACCAAGGTAGCCGGCGACATTGATGGTGGGCACATCTGACCTTGTTGCAAGCAGAGCCTTTTGATAGTCGGTGAGCGGGGCGCCGATCTTATTAAGGGTAATGGCTGCAATCTCGTTTGCCCCGACGGTGTCGTAGACGTTGAGCTCGGTATTGCCGGCGATTTCATAGTTAGCCCAGACAAAATATGTCGACTGATAGATACGGAAAGCGTGGCTTGCCGTATCTTCCTGAGGGTACAGCTCGTCGTTGAGGGTCGTTGCGGCGCTCGGCTGATGGTCGCCAAAAAAGACAAGGACAACCGGTCTGCCGATATTGCGGAGCTCGTTGATAAAGTACTCGAGGTCCCGGTCGGATGCGTTGATGCAGGTAAGATAGGTGTTGAGCGCGCTATTGGCGCCCTCGCTGGCTCCCTCGACCCAATAGTTTGTCAGCTCCTCGGCGGGAACGGTGCCATAGTCGTAGCCGCCGTGATTTTGCATCGTGACGTCAAAGATGAACTGCGGGGCTTCGTCGGTTCTGAGCAGGTCGAGTATCTTGTCGTAGGTGGCGTAGTCGCATACGCCGGCATGGTAACAGGGCGCACCTTCGAAATCGCCGATTGAAAGAAAGTCTCCAAAGCCCAGCTGCTGATAGATTTTATCTCGATGGTAGTTGACGGGGTTTTGCGGGTGCATAGCGGTAGCGGTATACCCAAGCTCTTTAAGGTCCTTTGCCAGGCTGTTGACGCCATTCATCTGATACAGCTGATAGGGGATTTTGCCTAATCCGACAAAGGCCGTTGTCGCTCCGGTCAAAAATTCGAATTCGGAGTTCGCCGTTCCGCCACCGGCGACCGAAGCGAGCATGGTGCCGCGAACAAGTGTGTCGGGAAGCGAGTTGTAGAATGCGGGGCCGGTGTACCCGGCCGCCTGGAGCTGCTCAAAGCACGAAAGGTCGCTAAAACTCTCATTCATGACGGCAACAATCGTCGGCTTGATTTCATTGAACTGGGCAACGGCCGCCGCGCGCTGCTCGCTCGAGCCATACGTGCTGTCGTAGGTGGCGGCGAGCTCCTGCTCGATGCTCTGCGCCTCATCGGGCGTATAGTCTTCGGGCTTCTCAATGGGCAACTCGTTGACCATTTCGGTGAACGAAGTGATAAAACCCTGAGACGCATACGTGGTGATGGGCTGCCAACGGTCAAATCCAAAATTCAGCGCCTGCTCCAAGTCGATGCTGGAAAAGCCCGAGAGCCCCACAACGGTCACTAGCAGAAAAGCGCAGAGGTTAGCGGCGATTGCGGGGAAGACATGGGCGGGCGTACGGAGCTTTCGCGGTCGGATAAGCGAAAGAAGCCCCAGGGAAATCTCCAGCAGGGCTAGAGAGGTTACGATTCCGGCGGTAAAGGTAAACTCGTATCCCTCGCTCACTTCCATTGCGGTGCCAAGGGCCAAGATATCGCTTGGCAGGATGGCCTCGCCTTTAAACGTTATGACGAAGTGCTCGGCAATGCCAAGGATGCAACAGGCGACGGGCACGAGGGCCATGACGCCTCCATGACGCTGTCCCAGCAAATAAAGGGAGAGCAGAACCGTCGCGAGCAGCCCAACGGAAAACCCGAATGAGTTGGCGGGAATGCGATAGAACGTTTCGTTGCAGGCAATTTCGAGTGAAACGAACGAGAGCGCTGAAACAGCGGCGATGACAAGGATGTCACGGCAAATACAGGCAACCGTTCCCGTCGCAAGATCGG
This sequence comes from uncultured Collinsella sp., assembly GCA_938011875.1. Taxonomy (GTDB): domain Bacteria; phylum Actinomycetota; class Coriobacteriia; order Coriobacteriales; family Coriobacteriaceae; genus Collinsella. Next base: position 4,547 of record CALLST010000031.1, read on the forward strand.
TTTGGTCGATAAGTCCCGAAACCAAGGGCTCGACAAGAAGTATGACGGCGGCAGCACCGAGCGCCGAATAAGAAAGGACCCATAGGGAACAGTCCTCATTTACGAGCAATTGATTCGTAATCCATGCAGCTACCATGCCGAGCGGGATGAGGAGCATCGCGCACCAAAAGACGCGGGCAATGGGCGGTTTTTCGTTGTGTTTGATTGAAAAATACACGCGCACGACGACGGTGGCCACGATAAGGATGGCGATGAATATGGGCAGATTGGCCATGCCACTCGAAGTGATTTCAAGGGGGATATCTTCGGTCATGGACGTTCCTCTGTTACAGCAAATTAAGTTCAGTTTTAGATTACTCTAACCTTTCCACGGCATTTCGAGAAACAAAGCACCCGATACGCAAAGCAAAAGGTCTGCGAATCTTGTATTACGAACATCTGTGCGCGTTGAGTGCGTTAAACTCATCGACAGTGTGATTTGAGGTTATAGGAGGCAAGGAGCTTCCATGTCTGATTCTTCTATCGTTATTCGCGGCGCTCGTGAGCACAACCTCCGTGATATCGATGTTTCCATTCCGCGTGACCAACTCGTGGTCATTACCGGTCTTTCTGGCTCGGGCAAGAGTTCGCTGGCATTTGACACTATCTATGCCGAGGGCCAGCGTCGATACGTTGAGAGCCTTTCGAGCTATGCGCGCCAGTTCTTGGGCCAGATGGACAAACCCGACTTGGATTCAATCGACGGCCTTTCGCCGGCGGTGTCGATTGACCAAAAGACGACGTCTAAAAACCCTCGCTCGACGGTTGGCACCGTAACCGAGATTTATGACTATCTGCGCCTGCTGTTCGCCCGTGTGGGCACCCCGCACTGCCCCGAATGCGGCCGCGTCATTGAGCGTCAGACGACCGATCAGGTCGCCGATAAGGTGCTGGCGGCGGGGGAGGGCCGTCGCGCGTTTGTGTTGGCGCCGGTGGTTCGTGGACGCAAGGGCGAATATGCCAAGCTGTTTGAGGACCTGCGTGCGGAGGGCTTTAGCCGCGTGCGTGTCGACGGTGAAGTGCGCTCGCTCGACGATCCGATCGATCTGGACAAGAAGTTCAAGCACGATATCGAGGTCGTAGTCGACCGCATCGTGATTCGGGAAAACTCTCTGGGCCGCATCGCCGAGTCTGTTGAACAGGCGACTGCCTTGGCGCACGGCAATGTAAACGTGTACATGCTGCCCAATCGTGATGCTCCCGAGGGGACCGAGGGCGAGCTGCTGGAGTATTCGTTGGCCTTGGCGTGCCCGGAGCATGGTCACTCCATTGACGATCTTCAGCCGCGTGATTTTTCGTTCAACGCTCCCTATGGCGCATGTCCTGAGTGCGACGGCCTGGGCTTTAAGAAAACCGTTGATGCCGAGGCGCTGATTGAGGACCCCTCGAAGTCCATTGCCGACGGAGTCTTTGGTAGCCTGTTTGGCAATTCGAACTACTATCCGCAGATTTTTGCTGCGGTCTGCAAACACTTTAAGGTGAGCGCCGATACGCCGTGGGAGGACTTGCCCCCTCGCGTGCGTCGTGCATTCGTGGATGGCCTGGGCGTTACGTTGTTCTCGGTCGACTGCCAGAAGCTCGACGGAC
>CALLST010000032.1:0-2871 GCA_938011875.1 uncultured Collinsella sp.
TATATCATCAACGTGGGCTGGGAGATCATGGAGCTCACCAGCGACGCCGTCCCGCATGACGCCGAGGCACACTACTGCGGCCTGCCCGACATCTACCGCGGCGAGGATGTGCCGTTGTCGAATATCCACCACATCACTTGGGACGACATCGACGGCAAAAAGCCGTTCCGCGAGAACAAAGAGCTGCAAAAGCAGCTGCTCAAGCTTATGAAGAAGTACCCGTACATGGCACACAACGCCGCCTTTGAGGACAGCTGGTTCAAGATCCACCTGGACGGCTACGCCGAGGCACGCCGCGCCGGCAAGATCATCGTCATCGACTCGCGCCAGATCTGCCGCAGCCTGGACGCCGATGTGCGCTCGCTCCCCCGCGAGTCCGCGCCCGCCGCGCTCGAGAACTGGGCGCGCCGCCGTGGAACCCTCGCCGCCGACGCCAACGAGCAGCATCTGGGCCTGGACGACACCGACCTCATGCTCCGCACCGTCCAAGCCGAGTTCAACCTCAAGAACCTATTTGCCAAGTAGAAACGTCTACGACAAACACGGCGTAGATCACGAGCGGCCTCGCAGCGGGAACCCCCCGCAGCGAGGCCGCCCTACGTTCCACAAATAAATCTGCCATCACAAATTCTGAACCCTCATTTTGAACGATTTCGGCCAATTCCCGACACGTAATTCGTTATCGGATGGTGATGCATCACTATCAAATGTGCGGCAGTTGAGTAGTTATATGCTATAGCTAAGCTGCGAAAACTTTTATTTAGGGCATACCAACTCATAATTGCGTCAAGTTTTTGGACAGCATTTGGTTAGACCTCTAAAACGACTTTTTCACTCAGCGCCATCAACACGGCATTAGCTGACACGATATATACCATGAGTATCGTATTGTCACATACCACTGCAAAAGCGGTCTACCAGGCCGCGCATTCGGTGTCTGCGAAAGGCATCGAATCCTGTAGTCCTGCCGCGATTTACGGATCATGTCCCACCGGAACGCTCCTTGACGCAGCCGCAGAATGGCTCACCAAACATGATGTTTCCCTCGACGCAAATGATTCCCTCGAGGTGATGGTGTTTGATCGCAGGAATGCGCGCTATGCAATGAACTGTCAATGCCACGTTTCTTCAAAACGATTCTCGAACTCACGCTTTATAGAGCTCAAAGATGGCATCTTCATTGTTGGCGTTGAGCTTTGCGCACTTCAGGCCGCCACCTATCTTTCTTTTCGCGAACTAGTGGAGTACTACTTTGAACTGTGCGGCGCTTATTCCCTTGGAACAGACTCTTCCACCTCCTATACCGAGCGTTTCGCGCTCACCTCGACCGAGAGGCTAAAACAGTTCTTTAATTCCATTACCAGATGCGACGGTCTGGCTCTTGCCCGAAAGGCGATCCAATGTGTGCGCGACGGATGCCGGTCTCCTATGGAAACGGCCTTTGTCATGATGCTAACGCTGCCTAAAAGCGAAGGAGGACTTGGTATTAAGGGAATTGAGACCGATTACGAGGTGCAGGTCACCGCTGCCGCAAAGAATCTCACGAGACGCAAAAAGTTCTTTATGGATGCATATCTAAAGAAATCTCGCACAGACATTGAATACAACGGGTTTTATCATGACGCGGAAGAAGACCGCGCCATCGATGAGGAGCGCAAGAATGCGCTTGCGTCCATGGGATACGGAATCATCACCGTCAGTCGTTATTCCTTTATGCATGCCAGCGCTTTTGTTAGGGTCATGGAAGCAATCCAGCGGAAAGAGGGCGTACGCCCCTCGCGTCTGCCAAAAGACTTTCAAATCATGCAAGAGGACCTGAGACAGTTTGTGCTCAGAAGGTTTATAGAAGAGAAAAAGCGAATTCAGAAGCAGCTTCGCCAGGATTCCGAAGAGCGTCAACGAATCGACCTCGAAAAAGCAACACTCGAAGGCATCACGCTGGATGACCCGACAATTAATGAAGTTGCAGCAATCGATGACATGCAGACTGTCGAATCCGACAGCCCATCATTTGCCCAAACAAGCAGTCTCACGCCCGAGGGCAAGGTCTTCGGTGCCGGAAACTAGGCCGGCTAACAAGGTGGGTACCCTAACGATGTGCAAAATTGCGAGTATTCAGCAAGGTCGGGTGTCTATCACCCTCGAGTGGATCCAAATGTGAAGCGAAATCACTCTTGCGTGAGAGCGTTAGGCAACATTTGAGGAAGAACTCATCGGATTAACTCCCTAAGATAACTCTTGAACTGCATTATATGACCTTCAATAAATTAGCGGACCCCCTATAGTTGCAGAATACTCCATTTTTTGCACGGCACGAGGGTACCCACCTTGGCATCGACTATCAAAAAACGCTCAGTCCGGGATCTCGTCACCTATTCCCCATCATTTTGTACAACGAATTACCTGAACGTCATTGACATATGAACATGCACTCATATAATCGAAAGTAAATTATATGAGCGCATGTTCATATGAAAGGATATTGCAATGAGCATCCGCGTTGATGAAACGAAACTCGACATCGAGGCCACCGAACCCGCGATCCCGACCACCTGCTCGCCCGAGGACCTTCCCGACGAGGAACTTCTCTACGACCTTGCCGACCTGTTCAAGGTCTTTGGTGATCCTACCAGGATCCGTATCCTGTATGCGCTTTCTGTAGAAGAACTTTGTGTGCAGGATATTGCCGACCGGCTTTCCATGACACAGAGTGCGATTTCTCATCAGCTTCGTGTGCTGAAGCAGATGTCACTGGTCAAATTTCGAAGAGATGGAAAAACAATCTTCTACTCCCTGGCAGACAGCCACGTGGCAACCATCATGAATCAGGGTCTGGAACACGTAACAGAAGAATAAAACATAAAAAGCACC
>CALLST010000033.1:0-2670 GCA_938011875.1 uncultured Collinsella sp.
CCTACGATTTCCTGAATGCCGCCAACGAAGGTATCATTTGTCCAGTCTGTTACAATCGTGCCGATCGTGGTAACAGAGATGTAATATACTACGAACATAACTGCGATAAAGATCGGGATACCGAGGATACGGTTTGTAACGATCTTATCGATCTTATCGGAGGTGGACAGGCCGCCCTTGTTCTTTTTCTTGTAGCAGTTCTTGATGAGCTCTGCGATGTAGACGTAGCGCTCGTTGGTGATGATGGACTCGGCATCGTCGTCGAGCTCTTCCTCGGCGGCCTTGATGTCCGCCTCGATGTGCTGGTGCACATCCTCGGGGATGTGGAGCTTAGCGAGCACCTTGTCGTCGCGCTCAAAGATCTTGATCGCGTACCAGCGCTGCTGCTCTTCCGGCATCTTGTGCACGGCCGCCTCTTCGATGTGGGCGATCGCGTGCTCGACCGGGCCGGAGAACGTGTGCATCGGCACGGTCTTGGTGGACTTGGCGGCCTCGATGGCGGCCTCTGCCGCGGCCATGACGCCGTCACCCTTCAGGGCCGAGATCTCAACGACCTTGCAGCCGAGCTGCTGCGAGAGCTGGTTGATGTTGATCTGGTCGCCGCTCTTGCGCACGATGTCCATCATGTTCACGGCCATGACCACCGGGATGCCCAGTTCGGTCAGCTGCGTGGTCAGGTACAGGTTGCGCTCGAGGTTCGTGCCGTCCACGATGTTGAGGATGGCGTCCGGACGCTCGTCGATCAGATAGTTGCGGGCGACGACCTCTTCGAGCGTGTACGGGCTGAGCGAGTAGATGCCGGGAAGGTCCATGATGACAACGTCGTCATGCTTTTTCAGGCGGCCTTCCTTTTTCTCGACCGTAACGCCCGGCCAGTTGCCCACAAACTGATTGGAGCCGGTCAGCGCATTGAACAGCGTCGTCTTGCCGCAGTTCGGGTTACCGGCCAGGGCAATCTTGATTTGCTTTTCCATTCGGATGCTCCTTTGCGATATTCTCCTCTGCTGATGGGGGATCCTACCTTATGTAATAAATTTTGCTTACGGATGATTATGCCTGGATCTCGATCATCTCGGCATCGGCCTTGCGCAGGCTCAGCTCATAGCCGCGGACCGTGACTTCCACCGGATCGCCGAGCGGTGCGACCTTGCGCACATACACTTCGGTGCCCTTCGTAATGCCCATGTCCATGATGCGGCGCTTGATGGCGCCTTCACCATGCAGCTTCACCACCTTGACCGTTTCGCCGATCTTGGCTTCTCGCAGCGTTTTCATCGTGCTTCCTCCCTTAAATCATGATTTTGCGTGCCATTTCATCGCTGATGGCAACGCGGGATTCTTTGACCTTCACGATCAGATTCCCGCCGATCGCCGATACGACCGTGGCCGTCCCACCGGGGACGAAACCCAGATCTTCCAAATGCTTTCTGGTCTCCGGGTTTCCGCCGACTTTCAGAATCAGTGTTTCCTCGCCGACGTTGGCGAGATTCAGCGGCATCATAGATATCCCTCCACTGGCAAATGGTTAGAGCGTACTAACCTTGAATGAAAAAAGAGCGGTTATATTTGTTTAACACAAGTTAAACTTCCCTAACCTTGCTAAAGTTTAATCTATCTAACATCGCATGTCAAGGGGTATTTGTAAAAATTTTTGCATTGCTTGCATTTTTGGTTAAGGTGTGCTAACCTAGAAGCAATTTTACGAAAAGGTTGGTGGAATCCGCTATGCAGATCTTGAGAGCTGCGGAAGACTATCTGGAAGCAATGCTGATGATGCAGCAGAAACACGGTTACATCCGCTCGATCGACATCGCGGAGCAGCTCGGCGTGACGAAGCCGAGCGTGACCTACACGACCAAGCGCCTGCGCGAAAACGGCTACATCACCATGGACCGTGATGGGCTCATCACGCTCACGCCGCGCGGCATGGACATTGCCGCGCGCATGCTCGACCGGCACCACACGCTGACAAAGTTTCTCATGGAGCTCGGCGTCGATGCCAAGACCGCCGAGGAAGATGCCTGCAAGATGGAGCACGACATCAGCGAGCAGACGTACACGGCGCTCTGCCGCCACGCCATCGGCAAACTCGGCATCCTCGGGGAGGACGATGCGGGCCTCGGCGAGACGGCCGGGACCGACGAAACCTGACGCGCGCAGCCGGATATTTCCGCCCGCGGCAGCCAAAGCTGCCGCGGGCGGTTTCATTCTGCGCCGCAGGCATTGACGCGGCGGCGCGGATTTGCTATGCTGATAAAGAGAAAACTCGTTTTCCGGAGGTGCCCCCATGCTCCAGACCCGCAGACCGGCCCTGAGCGGCAACGCGCTCAAGGGCATCGCCATCCTCGCCATGACGCTCGACCACCTCACGTGGACGCTCTGGCCCGGCTACGCCACCGACTGGTGGGTGCTCGTGTGCCATGTGCTCGGCCGCGTGACGGCGCCGATCATGTGGTTTTTCATCGTCGAGGGCTACCACTACACGCACGATGTGAAAAAGTACGCTGTGCGCCTGTTCGCGCTCGCGTTCATCTCGCACTTTACGTATGACTTCTGCTTCGGCATCCCGTTTTTGCCGCTGTCTACCGGGCCGTTCAACCAGACGGGCGTCGTGTGGTCGCTCGCGTGGGGCCTCGTGCTGCTCGTCATCCACGATGACGAGCGGATCAA
>CALLST010000034.1:0-9006 GCA_938011875.1 uncultured Collinsella sp.
GAGTTGGATCCCCGCGTGCAGGGTATCCCCAGCACCAAGGGCTCACTGTAGCCGCCGTAAAGGCAGAAACCACCACGAAGGTGCCTGTCCCCTTTGTGGTGGTTTTGGATGATGAGAAGTGGAGGGGTCGCGTGGGCGAACCGAAGATCGTGGTGGTCGACTACCACAAGGGCAACTTGTCGAGCGTCGTGCGCGGGCTTGCGCGCGCCGGTGCCGCCGCCTGCACGTCGGACGATCCGGAGCAGATCCGCAACGCCGACGGCCTGGTCATTCCGGGCGTGGGCGCGTTCTATGACGCGATCGCCTTTATGCGCCAGAGCGGCGAGGAGACGGCCGTGCTCGATGCCGTCGCCGCTGGAACTCCGCTGCTCGGCATCTGCCTGGGCCTTCAGCTATTTTTTGAGCGCGGCAACGAGGGCGTGCCGGCGGACGAGGGCGCGGTCGCGGACGGAAACGCTCCCGAGCAGGCTGGCGGTCCCTGGGTCGATGGCCTGGGTATTATGCGCGGCTCGTGCACGCGCCTGGAGTCGAGCCGCCTGAAGGTGCCGCACGTGGGCTGGGACCAGGTGCACATGACGTCCGCCGGTGCGGCTGATCCGCTGCTTGCCGGTTTTGCCGAGGGCGCCAATGTGTACTTCACCCACAGCTACGCGGTGACCGACGATGTCGATGCCGCCGACGTCTTGGCGCGCACGCACTATACGCGGAGCTTCCCGTGCATCGTGCGCCATGGCAACGTGTGGGGCTGCCAGTTCCATCCCGAGAAATCCTCCGCGCTGGGTCAGCGCATCCTTAAGAACTTCGTCAACATCGTCGAGGAGGTCGGCCGATGATCCTGTTTCCCGCAATCGATCTGATCGGCGGCAAGGTCGTGCGCCTGGAGCGCGGCGACCGCAGCCGCTGCAAGGTATATTCCGACGACCCCGTGGCCGTTGCCCGCTCGTTTGCCGAGCAGGGCGCGAGCTGGGTGCACGTCGTCGACCTGTCCGCTGCCTTTGGCGAGGACGAGGACGCGTGCGCGGCCAACTCGGCGGCGATCAAGGCTATCTGCGGCGTCGACGGCCTGTCCGTGGACGTGGGCGGCGGCGTTCGCTCGCTCGCGCGCATCGACGAGCTGGCCGGCTATGGTGCTCGCCGTATCGCGCTGGGCACCGTGCTGGTGACCGAGCCGGGTTTTGCCGAGGTGGCGGCGCGCGGCTATGGCGAGCTGCTGGTGGCAGACATCGCCGCCCGTGACGGTCAGGTCAAGGTGAACGGCTGGCGCGATGGCGCGGGCGTGGCACTCGACGATGCGGTGGCGCAGCTCACGGAGCTGAGCTTTAAGCATCTGGTGTATACCGACATCGCGCGCGATGGCATGCAGACGGGCATCGACGTAGCGGCGTATCGCCATGTGGCCGAGGTCGCGGGCTTTCCCGTCGTGGCTTCGGGTGGCATCTCGACGCTCGACGACATCCGCGCGCTGGCCGCGGTGGGTGAGGGCGCGATTGAAGGCGCCATTACCGGTCGTGCGCTCTATGAGGGCAACTTTACGCTGGCCCAGGCGCTGGCCGCCGCCCGAGGGGAGGAGTAGCCCATGCTTACCAAACGCGTAATTCCCTGTCTGGATGTTAAGGACGGCCGCGTGGTCAAGGGCGTCAACTTTGTGAGCCTGCGCGATGCGGGCGACCCGGTGGAGCTGGCCCGCGCCTACGACCGCGAGGGTGCGGACGAGGTCGTATTTTTGGACATTACCGCGACGAGCGACAACCGAGCGACGACCATCGAGATGGCGGCGCATGCGGCCGAGGAGCTCGCTATTCCCTATACCGTGGGCGGCGGCTTTCGCGACCTGGCGGGCATGCGCACCATGGTTGCCGCCGGTGCCGACAAGGTGTCGCTCAACTCGGCGGCCGTGCGCGATCCGTCGTTGATCAGCCAGGCCGCCGCGGCGTTTGGCAGCCAGGCCGTGGTCGTGGCGATCGATGCCAAGCGTGTCGGTTTGCCCGGCGCATCCGGTGCTGACAAGTGGGAGGTCTTTACCGCAGGAGGTCGCAACGCTACGGGCATCGACGCGGTGGCGTGGGCCGAGGAGGCGGCTCGTCGCGGCGCCGGCGAAATCCTGCTGACCAGCATGGATCGCGACGGCACCAAGGCTGGCTTTGACCTGGCGCTCACCCGCGCCGTGGCCCGCGCGGTGCCGATTCCCGTCATCGCGAGCGGTGGTGTGGGCGCGCTCGAGCATTTTGCCGAGGGCGTGATCGAGGGCGAGGCCGATGCCGTGCTGGCGGCGAGCGTCTTTCACTTTGGGACGTTCAGCATTCGCGAAGTCAAAGAGTATATGGCCTCTCAAGGTATTCCTGTGAGGCTGGATTTCTAATGCTGCGGCTTGCCCAGGCACCCGACCTTCCGGCTCCAACCCTCCTCGCGTACTTAAGTACGCGTCGTCGGGCTTGTCGCTCGGAATCTCGGGCACCTGGACAACCTTCGCCGACCTGCGAAGTTTGAATTTGGGGAGAGAAATGGAAGAGATAACCGATCCTTCAAAGCTTACATACGACGCCAAGGGGCTGATTCCTTGTGTTGTTCAGCAGTATGACACCGGCGAGGTGCTTATGGTTGCTTGGATGAACGAGGAGTCGGTGGGGCTGACGCTCAAGACCGGTACCACGTGGTTTTGGAGCCGCAGCCGTCAGGAGCTCTGGAACAAGGGCGCGACGAGCGGCAATATGCAAGAGGTCAAGGAGCTCTGGGCCGACTGCGATAACGATACACTGCTGGCCAAGGTCGACTCGCCGGGTCCGGCCTGCCATACCGGCAACCGTACCTGCTTCTTTAAAAAACTCGCGTAGGGCGGGCGCTCGATTAGACGCTCGGCCACCAGAAAGGATTGAACCATGGGTGTGCGCACCGCAAACGTTCAGGATGGAAATATCGGAGAGACGCTGACGGGGCTGGCCGAGGTGATTCATGGCCGTCGTGACGCGTCGCCACAGGAGAGCTATACTGCGCGTCTGCTGACCGACGTTGAGGATGAGCTGCTCAAGAAGCTTGCCGAGGAGGCGAGCGAGGTGATCATGGCCTGCAAGGATAACGACCACGACCACATTCGCTATGAGGCCGGCGACCTGGTCTACCATCTGCTCGTGACGCTCGAGCGCTACGGCATCACCCTCGACGAGCTGGCCGGAGAACTCAACGCCCGCCGCCACTAGTCTTAGGCGAGAGGCGTGGGCTCCCATTCGCCGGTGGGGTGGGGGATGTCGAAGGTTCGGTAGCCGCAGTCGTAGGCGTGGGCTTGTGCCTCGCGGATATTCCAGCAGATGTCGCAGGCGCGGTGCGCGTCCGAGCCAAAGGTGATGGGTACCTCGGCGTGGACAAAGCAACGCAACAGCCCCGTCGAGGGGTAATAGTCGTCGAGGCCCTTGCGCGGCGCGGCGGTCGAAACTTCAACGCGGCGGCCTGTATCGTGTGCGCACTCTGCCATCTGCTCCAAAAACGGTGCCGTATCAAAATCGGGCGCAAAGCCTTCCTTCGAAAAGCGCATGACCAGGTCGGGGTGAGCCATTACATCAAAGTTGAGCGGGCTCTCGCAGGCGCGGCACCAGTCATCGACATAGCGCTCCCACACGCCGCGTACGTCTAAGTTTTCCCAAACATGCAGGTTGGTGTCATCGTCGATCCAACCGCAAAGGGAATCGGGTGTATCAGGACGAGCGACGTCCTCCGTCCCCGCCGTGCCCGCAGCACCTGCCGCAATATCGCCTGGGTTGCCAATCCAATGCACGCTGCCCAGGAGTACGACGGCGCCCTGGGACCAGCGCTCAACCAAAGGCTCGCAGCCCTCGTACCAATCGCATTCAAAGCCATAGATAAAGCTGAGCTCCGGCGCAATCTGCGCGGCAAGCTTGCGAGCATCCTCAAAAGCCAGACGATGTGCCGGCAGGTCGCCCTCAGTAACCTGCACTTCGCAGTTGGCATCCATGCTGGCGGGCAAGGTGAGGTGGTCGGTCGAGACCATGACCCGACAGCCAGCCGCCGCGGCGGCGCGAACGTTTTCCTCAAAGGAGGCATGGCCGTCCGAAAACGAGGTGTGGGTGTGGCAATCGACCAGCGGGCAAGCAGACATGGCAGCTCCTTTGCGTCAAGCGAATCCGCTCCATTGTAATGGCGCGACCCCTGGCGCGCCGGGAACGCCACAAGTCGAAACCGACTGGAAAGGGCAGGCGGCGCGCAAGGGCTGCCGCACGACATCGACCCTGCCTCAAAACGTGTACGTCAGCCTCCAAAAGCTGCAAAAAATGACGTGTTTGGAGGCTGCCGTACACGTTTGGATAGGGGCGAGGACGATCCCGGCGCACGCCGACGTCCGCGACGGGCAAAAGTCCCGCCCATCCCATGACGCCGCCCCCACGCCGCCCGCGATGTGCTAGCGTTTGAGTGAACAAAACGAGCCCGCGCGGAAAGGAACCGGACCGTATGCAACGTGGAAGTACATCTCCGCTGTCCCGCGAGACCGATGCGCCCGAGACCATCGTCAAGCTGGAGTGCGACATCGACGATGCGTCGCCCGAGGTACTCGCCTATGCCGCCGACCGCCTGCGCGAGGCCGGCGCCCGCGAGGTGCACTGGCTACCCCTCTACTGCAAAAAGGGTCGCCCCGGATGGCAGTTGCAGGTGATCTGCTCGCACGAGGATATCGAGCGCCTACAGACGATTATCTTTTTGGAGACCACGACCAACGCCGTTCGTCGCCAGGTGATGGAACGCGTTTGCCTGCCGCGCCGATTCGAGCAGGTGACAACGCCTTGGGGCGAGGTGGCCGTAAAGGTGGCAACCCTGCCCGATGGCAGCGAGCGTGCAGCGCCCGAGTACGAGGACTGCGCTCGCCTTGCTCGTGAGCACAATGTGCCGCTCCAGCGCGTGATGCAGGCGGCGCAAGCCGCGGCTCTGCAATTTGAGTGACACGGTCGGCGACGCGCCACACCCACCCCATCAACCTCACCGAAAGGACCACCATGAAATACCTCATCGCCTCCGACATCCACGGCTCGGCATATTGGACCGAACGCCTTTGCGCCGCCATCGAGTCCGAGCAGCCCGATCGCATTGTGCTGCTGGGCGACCTGCTCTACCACGGCCCGCGTAACGACCTGCCGCGCGACTACGCTCCCAAGCGCGTGATTCCGCTGCTCAACGCCCTGGCCGACCGCATCATCGCGGTGCGCGGCAACTGCGACGCCGAGGTCGACCAGATGGTGCTCGACTTTCCCATCATGGCCGACTATGCCACGTTATTCGACGAGAACGGCCGCGAGCTGTTCCTGACGCACGGCCACGTTTTTGGCGCCGGTATGCACAACAGCGTCGACCACGCGCCCGCGCTGCCCGAGGGCTCCGCGCTCGTCTACGGTCACACGCACATCAAGGTCAACGAAGCGAGCGAGGAGCATCCTGGTCTGTGGCTCTTCAACCCCGGCAGCGTGAGCATCCCCAAGGACGGCACGCACAGCTACGGCATCTACGAGGGCGGTGCGTTCCGCCACGTGATCCTGGAGGAGGAATAACCATGGCGCAGCACATGGCTCAGCAAAATGCCGAGGGCTCGCGCGATCTGTCCACGCTGGTCGACGCGTCGGCCGAGCTGCAGCATCTGGTGCAGACCATCTGGCGTCTGCGTCAGCCCGACGGCTGCCCGTGGGACCGCGAGCAGACGCACCGCAGCATTGGCAAGAACATGATCGAGGAGGCCTACGAGGCGCTCGACTGCATCGAGGCCGACGATGCCACGCATCTGCGCGAGGAGCTGGGCGACGTGCTCATGCAGGTCGTGCTGCATGCGCAGATTGCGGCGGACGCCGGCGAGTTTACGCTGGCCGACGTGGCGCGCGATATCGACGCCAAGCTCATTCGCCGTCATCCGCACGTGTTTGGCGATGTAGATGCCGACAGTTCCGACGAGGTACTCAAGATTTGGGACGAGGTCAAGCTTGCCGAGAGGGCTGCCAAGGACAAGGCCGTGGCGGCAGGCGAGGCTGCGCCCGAGGGCCTGCTCGACGGCGTGCCCACGCATCTGCCGGCGCTGATGCAGGCTCAGAAGGTGTCGCGCAAGGCGGCTGCCGTGGGCTTTGAGTGGGAGACGGTCCAGGATGTGTGGGACGAGGTCGCCGAGGAGCGTGCCGAGTTTGAGGCCGAGGAGCCCGGCTCGCCCGAGCGCGAAATGGAGTTTGGCGATCTGCTCTTTGCCCTGGTCAACGTCGCGCGCAAGGAGGGTATCGACGCCGAGAGCGCCCTGCGCGCGAGCACGGCCAAGTTTCGCCGTCGCTGGGCTGCGATGGAGCAGATGGCGGCCGATGCCCACGTGGATCTGGCCGAGCTTTCGACCCACGGCCTCAATGACCTCTGGGATGCCGCAAAGGCAGAGGAGTAAGACTGCGGGGGCGACGGGACGGACTTTCTCATCGCCCCCATTATTTTTCAAAAAGATTGTATCCCTCGGCTAACTTAGGGCATAATGCAAAAAGTGCGACATGGCTAACTTACGGAGACGCACCGATGGTGCACGGTCAGCCGGTCGCTTGCATCCACTACGTTTCCAAGTGAGAGGGAGACAACATGAGCGATATTTTGGACGTCTACGGTCGCGAGGTGCTCGACAGCCGCGGCAATCCCACCGTCGAGGTCGAGGTCGTGCTCGAGGACGGCAGCTTTGGCCGCGCAATGGCGCCTTCGGGTGCTTCGACCGGCGCCTTTGAGGCCTGCGAGCTACGCGATGGCGACAAGGGCCGCTACCTGGGCAAGGGCGTTTCGCAGGCCGTCGAGCACGTCAACAACGAGTGCGCTAACGCCGTCGTGGGCCTCGACGCCTTCGACCAGCGTGCCGTCGATGCCGCGCTGATTGCCGCGGACGGTACCCCCAACAAGACCAAGCTCGGTGCCAACGCCATCCTGGGCGTGTCGCTGGCCGTTGCCCGCGCCGCTGCCGAGTCGGCGGGCCTGTCGCTGTACCAGTACCTGGGCGGCGTCAACGCTCACCTGCTGCCCACGCCCATGATGAACATTCTCAACGGCGGCGTGCATGCCGACAACAACGTCGACTTCCAGGAGTTCATGATCATGCCCGTGGGTGCTCCGAGCTTTGCCGAGGGCCTGCGTTGGTGCGCCGAGGTCTACCACACCCTCAAGGGCGTGCTGCACGAGGCCGGCCTGGGCGGCGGCGTGGGCGACGAGGGCGGCTTTGCCCCCAACCTTAAGACCAATGCCGAGCCGTTCGAGTACATCACCAAGGCCGTGGAGAAGGCCGGCTTTAACCCCGGCATCGACTTCATGTACGCCATGGACCCGGCCTCGACCGAGTTCTACAACGCCGAGACCGGCATGTACGAGCTCAAGGGCGAGGGCGTGGAGTACACGAGTGCCCAGATGGTTGATTACTGGGAGAAGCTCGTCGACACCTATCCCATCATCTCCATCGAGGACGGCATGGCCGAGGAGGACTGGGACGGCTGGGTTGAGCTCACCCGTCGCATTGGCAACAAGGTGCAGCTGGTGGGCGACGACCTGTTCGTCACCAACACCGAGCGCCTTAAGAAGGGCATCGAGCTGGGTGCCGCCAACGCGATCCTGGTCAAGGTCAACCAGATCGGCACACTCACCGAGTCGCTCGAGGCCATCGAGACCGCCAAGGAGGCCGGCTACGCTTGCATCGTGAGCCACCGTTCCGGCGAGACCGAGGACTCCACGATCGCCGACCTGGTCGTGGGCGTCAACGCCGGCCAGATCAAGTCGGGCGCCCCGTGCCGCAGCGACCGTATCGCCAAGTACAACCAGCTCATCCGCATCGAGGACGAGCTCGAGGGCAGCGCGCGTTACGCCGGCAAGGCCGCGTTCTACAACATTCGCTAGGCACGCGGAGGTCGCGGGGGCGGGGAAGACTCGGATTTGCCTTGCTCCAGCCGGGCGCTGTTGAGCACCATTGGGCGCTGGGCCATATGACTCAGCGCCTTTTTTATGTCGAGCAAAGGCTGGCGAAGGCGGTGCGGGCGCTCGTGCTATAACTAGAATACTTAGCGCAAACAAACCTCAACCGCACAAGGCGCACATGGATCAGATTTACGACAACAGGTACTATTCCGCCGGTTCGCGTGAGCCGTCGCCTCGCCGTGCGCGCACGGTGCAGCTCGGTGGGTCCGCCTACGCCGGCGCCGACCGCTCCATGCAGCGCCCGACAAGTACCTCGCGCCCCAATGCTCAAGTGAATACTTCGACAGATGGACCAGTGCGCCCGGCACGTTCGTCGCATGCTCAGCGCTCGTCGGCTCAAACGCACGATAGGTCGAGCAGGCCTTCGAACCGTTTTTCGGGCTCGGACTTTATGCACTACGCCAACGACAACGCGGTGGTCAAGGCGATCTACGACTTTACCCACGGTCCTCAGCGAGGGCTATTCATCGGCATTGTCGTTGCCCTGGTGCTCGTGAGCCTGTATTTCCCCGTGCGCGACCTGTACGTGGCAAAGCGTTCGAGCGATATCTTGGCCAAGCAGGTCGAGATTCGTCAGCAATACAATGATGAGCTGCAAAAAAGCGTCGACAAGCTGCTCTCGGAGGAGGGTATCAAGGATGCGGCATCCGAGGACCTGGGCTTGGTGATGCCCGGCGAGAAGAGGATTGAAGTGCAGGGCCTGGACGCCGATTCGGATTCGTCTTCGAGCAAGAAGTCGTCGAACGCCAAGAAGGCCAGCGAAGTTGCCAAGGAAATCGAAGAAGTCGGTAAGGACGCGCCGTGGTACATCCAAGCGCTCGACATGCTGTTTGGGTTTAACGGCGTCGAGGGCCAGACGGTCGTGTCCAACGGCAAATAGCGCCCGGAGGGGAGCCCGCAATGGCAGATTGCAAACGCTATAAGGTAGCCGCGATCGACCTGGGAACGGTGTCGTCGCGACTGGTGTTGGCCCAGGTCGAGGGCGGAGCGATTGTGGAATCGTCCAAGCATACCGAGATCACCGACTTGGGCGAGGGCGTGGAC
>CALLST010000035.1:0-4513 GCA_938011875.1 uncultured Collinsella sp.
GCGGTTTCGATCATTAAAGATGTCGATCGATCGGATGTTGTCTCCGAAAATGTCATTGAAAGCCCCGTGCTTGGGTCTATCTCTCCACTTCAACTTTCTGGTGGCGTGAAAACGTTGCTGCTCATGAGGTTCGATCGAAAGCATATTTATAATGCTTCGACCTGTGGCGATAACTGCGCTAAGTGGATTCTCGACATGGCGAAAGACCGCAAGCTCGTTATCAACCTCTATCACGTGATGGACTTTGGTCGCGAGGATTTTAAAATCAAAGTCGTGAACAGCGGACGCATTGCCCATAACATGGCCGAGCTGATTCATGAGTCGATTCCGTATCTGTAGGTGCTGCTTATGAACGGTTCGCATCTCGTTAAGATTTCCCGCCGCAGGGGAACAAAATATACCTTCACCATTAAGCGGAATATCACTATCGTACGTGGCGATAGCGGCACGGGGAAGACGACGCTGTTCGATATGGTCGCTGACTACATGCGCATGGGCGAGCAGTCTGGCGTTTCCTTGCAATGCGATTGTCCCTGTGTTGCCCTGACCGATTATGACTGGAGAAACCAGCTTTCGTCTGTCCATGATTCGATCGTATTCGTCGATGAGGGATTAAAGGAGATCCATTCCGATGAATTCGCTCATCATGTGTTGTATTCCTCGAACTACTTCGTGCTGATCTCAAGGGCTGACTTTCCCAATCTTCCGTATAGCGTGGATGAGATTTACAAGATTAAAACGAGTGGAAAATACCACTCCTTCGTACCCATTTATCAAGATCGAGGGAATCACCGATATGCTCTTTCCCGGTCGGCGCTAAAACAGGACTTTTCTATTCTTCTATGCGAGGACAGTAAGTCTGGTTTTCAGTTCTTTGAACGGCATTTCGCTGACAGTGAGCTTACCTGTGCTTCGGTTATGACGAACAGCGCGATTTTGGGGTGGTTGGATCGGCATCTCGACGATCGCGTGTTTGTTGTTGCGGACGGAGCAGCATTTGGGTGCTATGCGGACCGTGTCCTTAAGCTCCAGGACATTCGCCGCGATGCGGTAACGGTTTGTCTTCCCGAGTCGTTTGAGTGGCTTTTACTGAACTCTGGCGTTATATCTGGGCTTGATACTAAGGCGGTTTTGGAAGCCCCGGAAGCGTTTGCGGATAGTGAGAAGTTTAAAAGCTGGGAGGACTTCTTCTATAAGTATTTGCGCGAAACAACTGGGGATTCGGTTTATCACTACGACAAAGACTGCATTCCGGAGGCGTTTTGTACGGGAAGTAATTCTGCGAAGGTCATGGCTCTTATTGCATGCCGAAATGTCCGATAGTTTTGTTGAATAGTGCCGTGGCGTCACTTCCTGCGGCATACTAAAGAAGCTGTACATGCTTCAGATTGGATTTTCATGTCTGAGATCTTTGAACCCAAGAACATCATCGTCACGGGCGGCTGCGGCTTCATCGGCAGCAACTTCGTGCACTACGTGGTCAACAACCATCCCGGGGTGCACGTCACCGTCCTGGACAAGCTGACCTACGCCGGCAACCCGGAGAACATCGCCGGCCTGCCCGCCGACCGCGTTGAGCTCGTGGTGGGCGACATCTGCGACGCCGAGCTGCTCGACAAGATCGTGCCGGGCCACGACGCCATCGTCCACTACGCCGCCGAGTCCCACAACGACAACTCCATCGCCGACCCGGAGCCGTTCCTGCGCACCAACGTGGAGGGCACCTTCCGCCTGCTGGAGGCCGTCCGCAAATACGGCATCCGCTACCACCACGTCTCCACCGACGAGGTCTACGGCGACCTGGCGCTCGACGACCCGGCCAAGTTCACCGAGGAGACGCCGTATAAGCCCTCTTCGCCGTACAGCTCGACCAAGGCCAGCTCCGACATGCTGGTCCGCGCCTGGACCCGCACCTACGGCCTGCGCACCACGATCTCCAACTGCTCCAACAACTACGGCCCCTACCAGCACGTGGAGAAGTTCATCCCGCGCCAGATCACCAACATAATCGACGGCGTGCGCCCCAAGCTCTACGGGAAGGGCGAGAACGTCCGCGACTGGATCCACACCGAGGACCACTCCTCGGCCGTCTGGGACATCCTCACGAAGGGCCGCATGGGGGAGACCTACCTCATCGGCGCCGACGGCGAGAAGAACAACATCACGGTCCTGCGCATGATCCTCGAGGCGATGGGCCGCGACCCCGAGGACTTCGACTGGGTCGCCGACCGCCCCGGCCACGACCGCCGCTACGCCATCGACTCGACCAAGCTCCAGCGCGAGCTGGGCTGGAGGCCGGCGCACACCGACTTCGCCGAGGGGCTCAAGCAGACGATCGACTGGTACGTCGCCAACGAGCCCTGGTGGCGCCCGGCCAAGGAGGCCACCGAGGCACGCTACCGCGCCCAGGGGCAGTAGGCCGCACCCCGGCGAACCGCACCGCGGGGCGCCCGCGCGGGGCCGCAGGGCATGGGGATGATCCTGCGTCCCCGCGCGGGCGCCCCCGGTTACCCAACCTCTTCGATAGGAGCTTTTCCCACATGGCAGACATCGCATTCGAGAAGGACCTCTCCGTCGCCGAGACCGGCATCGAGGGCCTGAAGGTCGTCGACCTCGCCGTCCACGGCGACTCGCGCGGCTGGTTCAAGGAGAACTGGCAGCGCGCCAAGATGTGCGCGCTCGGCATCCCCGACCTCCGCATCGTCCAGAACAACGTCTCCTACAACGACAGCCGCGGCGTCACCCGCGGCATCCACGCCGAGCCCTGGGACAAGTTCATCTCCGTGGCCCGCGGCTCGGTCTTCGGAGCCTGGGTGGACCTGCGCGAGGGCAGCGCCACCTACGGGAAGGTCTACACGACCGTGCTGGACCCCTCGAAGGCCATCTACGTGCCGCGCGGCGTGGGCAACTCCTTCCAGGCCCTGGAGGACGGCACCGCCTACACCTACCTGGTGGACGCCCACTGGTCGCTGGAGCTCAAGAGGACCTACACCTTCGTGAACCTCGCCGACCCCGAGCTCGCCATCGAGTGGCCGATCCCGCTTGCGGAGGCCACCGTCTCCGAGGCCGACCTCAACCACCCGATGCTGAAGGACGTCGTCCCGATGGCGCCCAAGAGGACCCTCGTCACCGGCTGCAACGGCCAGCTGGGACACGCCGTGCGCAGGCTGGCGGAGGAGCGCGGCGTCGCCAAGGGCTTCGACTTCTGCGACATCGACACCTTCGACATGTCCGACCCGGACGCCTATGCTCAGTACGACTGGTCGCTCTACGGCACCGTGATCAACTGCGGCGCCTACACGGCGGTCGACAGGGCGGAGACCCCCGAGGGCCGCGCCACCGCCTGGAAGGCCAACGCGACCGGGCCGGCGCTGCTCGCCCGCACCTGCGCCGAGCACGGGATCACGCTGGTCCACGTGTCCTCCGACTACGTCTTCGACGGCACGGCCGAGGTCCACACCGAGGACGAGCCCCTCAGCCCGCTGTCCGTCTACGGCCAGACCAAGGCCGCCGGCGACATCGCCGTGGCCGGGTGCCCGCGCCACTACATCATGCGCAGCTCCTGGGTCATCGGCGAGGGGCACAACTTCGTCAAGACCATGCGCATGCTCTCTGACCGCTGCGCCTCCGCGGACGACGCCCTGGAGCAGGTCACCGTCGTTGACGACCAGCTGGGCCGCCTGACCTTCACGCGCGACATGGCCGCGGCCATCTTCCACGTGCTGGGGGCGCACGCCCCCTACGGCACCTATAACTGCACCGGCTCCGGGGCCGTCAAGTCCTGGGCCGACATCGCCCGCGCCGTCTTCGAGGCCGCCAACGGCAACGGGGACAAGGTCGTGCCGGTGTCGACCGCCGACTACTACGCGAGCGCCGAGGGCCCCGTCGCCCCGCGCCCGGTCCACTCCGCGCTCGACCTGTCCAAGCTCGAGTCCGCCGGCTTCCACATGCCCGACTGGGAGGAAGAGCTGGGGGAGTACCTCAAGACGCTCTAGTAGCTATTCAAATTCCGAAAGAAAAGCCGCCGCTTGTTAACGGCGGCTTTTCTTATGCCTGGCGTATAGCCCCGCTGCAAAAAAAGCGGCAGATATCGCATGGTTTACCGTAAGCCCCACAATTACGACTAGGTTCTTAGAAGATGAGCTTGCTTAATTAGGTATTTACTACCGAGTTTAGATAAAACGCTAGAAGCTGAAGCAAATGACCTAAGACCGGCTTTTTGCTTACTGTTTTACCAACGACATAGCCGATAAAATCAAATCGCACCGGAATGGTCTAGGCGTATTCTTTGTTTCCAATCCAAATGGCGTAGAAGTCCACGTTGCCCGCGGCGTCGATGACGAACCACGCGTCGTCGCATACGCGGTGGGCCTTCCAGCCCGCGCACGCCATCGACCCGCCGGAGAAGCCCAGCGACGACGTCAGCATAGCGGTCAGCGTGCCCACGACGACCCTCGTTGTCCTGGCGGCGGCGGGCGCCACGTCCGACCCGTGGTAGCGGATCGTGTAGGAT
>CALLST010000036.1:0-4879 GCA_938011875.1 uncultured Collinsella sp.
ATTGTCGGCCTAATCCGCGGTCTTTCATGCAGCAGGGGCTCTCAATGTTTTTATGTCCTGCTCATATCGTCTCTGCCTGCACTTGGGGACAGTCCTTGTCGAGTTACTGGTAGTCATTGGGGACGTTCTTAAACGACTACCCACGGCTATTGCGCGCATGGTTCGCATGACAGCCGTCTCTTTTATGTTTCCTTTAGCCGTCGCTGTCTAGGATGGGGGTTAGTCGATAGGAAGGGAGCACCGGGATGGACGACGCGAGCGAGCGCGCAATCGAAGAGGACATGCTCGATCAGTTCAACTACTTTGATGATGAGGACGAGGAGCTGATCGACCGTCGCGAGCCAGCGCCGCTTGATTCCTTTGATCTGGTCGATGAAGAGCCCGACGAGGACGAGGGCGAATCGGCGGAGCCCTCACAGCCTTCGCGCCTTAACTCGCTGCTTTCGAGAGCCCCCATGCACCACGGCGTTCGTGCCGGCGCGCTCCATATGAAAACTGACTGGCACCAGATCGTGACGGCAGGCGATGAGCTTGCCGTCGATGCGCCGCTCACCGATAAATCATCCATCATCTGCCGCACCGGCATGCTTATGCTGGCAAGCGGAACGGGTGCCTGGCGCGTGCGCGATACCATGAATCGTGTTGCCGCCGTACTCGGTGTCACCATCCACGTTGACTTAAGTCTTCTGTCGTTTGAGTGCACCTGCATCGAAGATGGTCACTGCTTTAATGAGGTCGTCAGCTTGCCCACAACGGGCGTCAATACCCATCGCATTTGGATGATGGAGAGTTTCCTCAAGGAAATCGAGACCTATGGTCGTCGCTTCACGGTGCACGAGTATCACGAGATGCTCAAGACCGTTGAGAGTTCAAAACCTGATTACGCGCCTTGGCAACAGGGCCTTGCGGCGGCCTGCGCCTGTGGCGCCTTCGTTTTTTTGCTCGGCGGCGGCCCTATCGAGATGGCCTGCGCGTTCGTGGGCGCGGGTGTCGGCAACTTTGCCCGCTCCCATATTCTCAAGCAAGGCCTTGGTCAGTTCAGCGCGCTGACGACCGGCGTTGCGCTCGCTTGCGTTTCGTATCTGCTGGCATTGCTCGGCCTTGGCCAGGTCATACCGGGGGCAATGTCGCACCAAGAAGGCTATATCGGCGCCATGCTCTTTGTGATTCCCGGCTTTCCACTCATTACGGCAGGCCTCGACATCGCTAAGCTCGACATGCGAAGCGGTATCGAGCGCCTTTCATATGCCGTATCGATTATTGTGATGGCGACCCTCGTAGGTTGGATGGTTGCCGAGTGTGTTGGCCTGGCGCCGGACGACTTTGCCCCACTGGGCCTTTCGCCGCTTGCCCTTACGCTCCTGCGCGTGGTGATGAGCTTCGTTGGCGTATTCGGCTTCTCGGTGATGTTCAACAGCCCGGTAAAGATGGCCGCGGCAGCTGGGTTGATCGGCGCCGTGTCCAATACCCTGCGTCTGACCCTTGTCGATGCGCCGACGATGATTCCCTTCCTGGGCCTCAGCACGGGAATGCCTCCCGAGGCAGCAGCGTTTATCGGCGCGCTGGTATCGGGACTGCTCGCGAGCTTAGCCGAAATCAAGCTCACCTACCCGCGCATCGCCCTCACGGTGCCTTCGATTGTCATTATGGTGCCCGGTCTGTATCTCTATCGCTCTATGTATTACATGTGCACCTTCGACACGGTCAATATGCTCGGCTGGTTTGTGCGCGCAGTGCTCATCGTAGCGTTTCTGCCCGTTGGACTGGGTGTGGCGCGTACGCTCACCGACCCTCGCTGGCGCCACACCAGCTAATTGGTACAAGGGGGACAGGTTACTTTGCACCAAATGAGTTGCGGTGAAATAGGGACTGAATTGCTGCTTAAAGGGTCAAAACAGTCCGTATTCCACCGCAACTTATGGGGTCGGGGGATTATCGGTGCCCTGCATCTTCATAAACTCAACGCTTACGAAGCACATGCGTTTCGTGCTAGGCTGGTTCCACCACATAAGTAGTCGCAGACGCGCGTACCACGGGCGGGCGAGATGAAGTTCCAACAGCTCCATCTTGCCCGCCCGTTTTTGTTGCGTGGCGCCGCGGTACAACACAGAGAGGAATCTGCCCTTTATGCCTATCAACAAACGAGAGAGCCTGCTGTTCACCTTTATCATGTGCTTTTGCATGGTGCTCTGGATGAGCATCTACAACGTTGCCCTGCAGCATGGGGCCATCAACGGCGAGGTTGTTGCCGCTGCATGGCTTGGCTTCCCCGTTGCCTACGTCTTTGCCATGTGCTGCGACTGGTTTATCGCCAGCCCGCCAGCCAAAGGCTTCGCCTTCAAGTTCCTGGTTACTCCGGGCAAGAGCTCGCCGCTCGCTATGACGCTCGCCGTCAGCTCCTGCATGGTCGTTCCCATGGTCATCATCATGTCGCTGTACGGTGCCTGTGAGGGTCTGACGCACATGCCCGGCGGCATCCTTGCGAACCTGTATTCCGTGCCCGCGATCTGGATGATCAACATCCCGCATAATTTTGTGATGGCGCTGCCGTGGAACCTTTTGGTAGCCGGTCCGATTTCCCGCTTCGTCTTCCGTCGCGCCTTCCCTGTGGGGACGGTTTTCGAGGAGGAGCATGCCGAGCTCTTGGAGCAGGCTATGGCTCCTGAGTGCGAGTAGCTCGCTTAGGGATCTGCTGAGCGCGGGCGACTTGCTTGGTTGGAGCCCAAAGCGTGGATAGCTCTCTCGGCGACATCGCGGGCGTGAGCGGTGCGCATGACCGGAGGGCCCGTGCTGCTCCGTTGCCCGACGTGCTAGCGCGCAGAACAATCTGTTGGTGCATTCGGCGGCTGCTGAAGCGTTTCGGCAGCCGCTTTTTATACGGAGTTTAAATACAACAGTCTGTTGTATTACGTAGAGTGGTATATCTCTAGCGGGAAAAATGCGAGAGACGGAGCATTATGGCGTTGCTAGTAGGACTGGACGTAGGGTCGACGACGACCAAAGTTTACGCGATGCACGAGGATATGACCGAGGCGTGGTGGGGATATCGCCGCCACGGGGCGTGTCAGACAGCGAGCGTGCGCGCCATGCTCGGCGAGCTCGCCGAGCGCTTTCCCCATGAGTCACTGCGCGTTGCGGTGACCGGCTCGGGTGCGCGCGATATCGCGACCGCGCTGGGCGCCTCGTACGTTCAGGAGGTGGTCGCCAACGCGCTCGCGATCAGCAGGTTCTATCCGCAGACGCGCTGCGCCATCGAGCTGGGCGGCCAAGACGCCAAGATGATCTTCTTCCGCACCAACGATAAGGGAGACATCGAGGTTGCCGACATGCGCATGAACGGCTCGTGCGCAGGCGGTACCGGTGCATTTATCGACGAGATGGCAAAGCTCATGGGGGTCGGCACCGAATCGGGCGAGTTCGAGCAGCTCGCAAGCCGGGGAACGACCGTCCACGAGGTCTCGGGCCGCTGCGGCGTGTACGCAAAGACCGATATCCAGCCGCTGCTCAACGAGGGCATTCCTACCACCGACCTGGCGCTTTCGGCGCTTCACGCGGTCGCCCGCCAAACGATCGGCGGTCTGGCCCAGGGTATCGACATCGAGCCGCCGGTAATCTTCGAGGGCGGTACGCTCGCCTACAACCCCACACTGGTCCGCGTGTTCCGGGAGCAACTGAATCTATCGGACGATCAGGTTATCGTCCCGCGCGATCCGCAGATCATGGTCGCGCGCGGTGCCGCCCTGTCGCTGACCGACATGTTCGCATCGTCCCAACCGATCGACCTTCCCGACGCTTTTGTCCGGCTGGATAAGCTCGAGACGGTCGCGCCCGCAAGCGGGGAGGGACGTCTTGCCCAGCCCTTTTTTGCCACACCTGCCGAGCAGGCGGATTTTACGGCACGCCATGGCAAAGAGACACCGGCAAAGGGTCCGGATGCGTATGCGCCCGGAGAGACGGTGCGTGTGGCGCTCGGTATCGATTCGGGGAGCACGACGACCAAGTTCGCCCTGGTCGATGAGGCGGGTGAGCTTGTCGATTCGTTCTACGCGTCTAATAACGGCAGACCGCTCGACGTCGCCCAACAGGGTCTTGTCAGCTTGAAGAACCGCTGGGAGACAGCGGGAGTCACGCTTGCGATCGATGCCGTGGGCACCACGGGATACGGCGAGGAGCTTTTCGCGCGCGCGTTCCACGCCGACTACCATACGGTCGAGACGGTCGCGCACGCCCGCGCCGCGTGCGCATGCGTTCCCGATGCGACCTTCGTGCTCGACATCGGCGGACAGGATATGAAGGCCATCTGGCTCAACCACGGCGTGCTGACCGATATCGTCGTCAACGAGGCGTGCTCTGCGGGCTGCGGCTCGTTCCTCGAGGGTTTTGCCAAAAACCTCGGAATAGCCGTTGAGGATATCGCGACCGAGGCATTTTCGTCCAAAGCCCCCGCCGTTCTCGGCAGCCGCTGCACGGTGTTCATGAACAGCAGCGTCGTTTCCGAGCAGCGGCGCGGTAAGGGTCCGGGCGACATCATGGCCGGTCTCTGCCGTTCGATTATCGAGAACGTGTTCACCAAGGTCATTCGCGTTTCAAATCTCAACCGTCTGGGCGACAAAGTCGTCGTCCAGGGTGGCACGTTCCGAAACGACGCGGTGCTGCGCGCATTCGAGCAGTATCTGGGCAAACCCGTCACGCGTGCGCCCCACCCGGGGCTGATGGGCGCTATCGGTATCGCCCTGCTCGCGCGCGAGGAATGCCGCAAGGGCGACGCCGGCACGTCGTTTATCGGGCTCGATGCCGTGGAGCGCTTCGAGCATCGCGAGTTCGGCGGCGTTACCTGCCGTCGGTGCAACAACCGCTGCCAGCGCGCGGTCGTGGCATT
>CALLST010000037.1:0-3394 GCA_938011875.1 uncultured Collinsella sp.
CTATCTCAGGAAAAGAATAGACACTGCCATCGAATCCGGCTTCAACATTTTCAAAGTTAGACTGGAGGCTGAAGAAAACGGGTTATATCCCAATCGAGTACTTCCGATAGTTGCGACCTTGTCATCCTATTCGACCGACCACGGTTGCACTTTCCTCCCCTCCAAATCGACTGGTAAGGGAACCTATGCTGAAGCTTTGGGGTTATTAACGCCCTACAAAGCCCCTAATGGTGTCTATTCGGCATCATTTCTTGATAAAGTTTGGCGCTTCGACAGAAATACGCACTTTGATGTGGTTAGTGGGATTATCGACTCACTTCGCAAGACTACGGTGCTTGCGCCCGGGCTTCTCCATGGAATCGAATACGGATTAAACGAGATATCAGATAACGTGCTTGTTCATTCGACAAAAATGCAAAGCGAGCATGTTGAAGGCTACGTAATGGCCCAAGTTCATCGTCAATCTAACAAAGTCGCAATCGCAGTCCATGATGACGGAATTGGCATCCCCAATTCACTTAGGAGTGGCGGCGTAGCCTTTGCTGACACAAAGGAGGCTATACAACTCGCCCTCAGCAAGGGCGTAACAGATGGAAATGGCGCAGGCAACGGATTATGGCTTCTTGACAGTATTGTCGACGCAGCATCTGGTTCTCTCGATATTCAGTCTGACGGCATTGGATATAGAAAGGTTCACAAACATAAGGGGTCAGACGCTACGGTCGCATTCAGAAACGTCAACACCCCGGCAGGCGGAAGCACGTTGGTAGATTTTCAAATCTCGACAAACTCATCAATATCCATGTCAGATATTTTTGAGGGAAACTCACCAGTCAATCTTTGGAAAGAATCCCATGAAACCGACCCGTCGGGCAGAAGCCTCCGACTTCGTCTGGCTGACGAATCATCCGGATTTGGAAGCAGATACGACGCTGCGAAAATGCGCTGTTTAGCATTAAACATGGCTAACGATGCAGAT
The DNA here is from genome assembly GCA_938011875.1 of uncultured Collinsella sp. Lineage (GTDB taxonomy): Bacteria > Actinomycetota > Coriobacteriia > Coriobacteriales > Coriobacteriaceae > Collinsella. Next base: position 980 of record CALLST010000037.1, read on the forward strand.
AATAAGGTCTATTTGGACTTTGCGGACGTGCCGTTCATCAGCCTATCGTTTGCAGATGAGTTTATCAACAAATTGATGCGCGAGGTAGGCCTAGTCACCTTCATTCGGAAATACTCAATTGTGAATCTATGCCAATCTTGCGCGGAAGCAATCGATTATGTCACTCGAAAATAACGGAAGCCGCATGCATTACGCGTCAACAACAATCGCTTTACGTACTTACGCTACGGTCAATCACACCAGACGCCAAGCCAACAATCCGAAGGGACCAACGTGCTAACGATTCACTATGGTGATATGGAAAATACCTCGACCTAGAACCGTTCGAGAATTTCCTCGGCGTTCTCTCGCAGATAGATATCTAGGTCCGGCACGGCAAACTGCACGTAGCCCCTCTGTGGTGCCTGAATAACCTCTCTTTGTAGCAATTTTGCCCTAATGGAGCTGACCTCATTGGTCTTTTTACCCATGCGCTTAGCAATCTCGGCTGATTTGGACTGTTGTTTATCCTCGCACATCGCCAAAAGGTATTTGATATCGTTAAGTCCCAGTCCAGAAATCGCGGGCTCGTGAACAACATCGTGAAAACGAGCCTCTGCCAGCGCAATGCCTTCGGCAACATCGCGCTCACTCACGATGGCACTTTTGGCACGATGCAAGTTGGCGCGCTGCCAAATGGAATAACCGACCAGTTGCACCAGATAGGCATAGCCCTTAGTGGCCTTAGCGGCTCTCGACAGGAGATTGTCCTCTATGGTCAAGCCAGTCGCGACAAAGCTATCGCCCATAGAGAGCGCTACCTCCACCTGGTTGATAGGCGCCAGATCTTCGGGGAGGGCACGACGCAAGAACGTAAGTGCCTTACCGTTAATAAGATCCATAACACCGGCGGGTAAACCGGCAAAGGCAAGTGCGATATCTACTCTTTCCCCTATCAAAAGCTGAACCGTAGACGCAATGGCACGCATATCGTCAATCGGGGCGTCCTGAACTTCATCGATGGCAATAAAAAGACCCTTGGAAGACTTCGCTGCCGAACTCAGCAACTTTCTAAGGCTTGGCTCTTTGGGCGCAACGTCAACTTTCGCGGAAACAACGCCGGCATTTACGCCGACCGAAGCATTGGCCGCAAGGGAAGAATCAGCAACCTGATCCCTCAAGTCCAGCAATAGGTTTGGGCCAGCAGAAACAATAGCGGTCTTCCAACCAAGCTCTCGCGCACGATCCCTAAGGTCGCAGAGCAAAACAGTTTTTCCGGAGCCCCTCGGTCCAGCAATACGCATGAGCCTCGCAGGTGCACCAATTCCCGCATTCAAACTCTCGGTAAACTCAAGGGCGATATCGTCACGACCAATTATGCGCGGAGGCTCAGCGCCGGCAGTGGGACGAAAGGGGTTATGGAATGCTGTGGCGCTCACTTGTTTGCCTTTCTAGGGAATCGATTAACAGTCAATCATTGCTTATTTTTTATCGTAGACTATATCGAATAATATCGAGTTATATAAGCTTATATAAACTTATCGCGAAAGTATCGAGCTTTCGTAATTTGTCTTAGCTAGTAGCCCAACGTTGCTTTCTTCCAAGCTCATAGCGAAAGAAGGTTAAGGACTTCCTAAAAACTATTGCCTTAGACCGAGAAATACTCGCTCTCGGCTGATAGGTTCGGCCCGAGCCAGGGGTCGCCATCCAAGAAGAACTCCGGCCAGCGCTGCATGAACAGCGCTTGCTCGCGCTTCCAGCGGCGCAGCTTTTCCTCGTTGGCCTCTTCCCTGCCGCGCGAGGTGAACTCGTAGTGATACAGCTCGGCATAGGGCGTAAAGATGGTACGGTAGCCCGCCTCCCACGCGCGCAGGCAAAAGTCCGCGTCGTTAAAGCCGACGGCGAATTCCTCGTTGTAGCCGCCAACCTGCTCAAATACATCACGACGAACCATCTGGCAGGCGCCCGTCACGGCGCTAAAGTTACCGGGGCGCACGGCACGGGCAAGATAGCCCTCGCGTTTTGCAGAGAGGTCCTGGTTGGCATGGGCAAGCGCACCACGCACGCCAACCAAAATGCCGGCATGCTGCACCAGATGATCAGCAAAATAGAGCTTGGCACCCACCACGCCCGCATCCGGACGCTGCAGATAACCCATCATCTCTTCGATAAAGTCCGGGCTTATAACCTCGGTATCGTTGTTGAGCAGCAGCAGGTAGTCGCCCTTGGCGTGCTTAACGCCAAAGTTGATGATCTGGGAGTAATTGAACTCGCCCGGCCAGTACACAACACGCGCTGCACCCTTGCCGCCAGACGCAGCGGCTACGCGCTCCGGCAGGGTTTCGTAATACGCAAAGGTCTCCTGCTCTTCGCTGTTATTCTCCACCAAGACAATCTCGTAGTTGGTATACGTGGCCTTCTGTGCGATCGACATCA
>CALLST010000038.1:0-5448 GCA_938011875.1 uncultured Collinsella sp.
GAGAGGGCCTGACCCCATATCGTTGGGGCCAGGCCCGATTTTGCCTCTTGACAATGTCCTGCTCATATTAAAAGGAATCCCCTTCTGTGCGCGGGGGCGGCCGCCCGGTCCGGGAATCCGACGTGCTTGTCGGGGCAACGTTCCCTTCCAAATAGGGACAGGTTTATTTTGGTCGGTTTTATCTGGGGAAACGTCGCGCTCCAGCGGTAATCTGCTCTCATCTGTCGCATGGAAATCGGCGGCGTTTCCATTTAACGCAAAAGAGGCCGCTTCCCCTAGTAGGAAGCGACCCCAAATCTTACGAATAGACGATGGTAAAGGGCTCTTTCGTTTCGGTCTCCCCTGTTGATGTATACCTCACAATTTCAAGGGTTACCGAGACAACTTGATCGACATCAATCAACTTCGTTGGCACCCAGATGTTCTCTCCGCTATTGCGCCCATAAGAAAAATATAAGTTGAACAGCCCTGCGTCGTCATCTTCGATAATCTGCTCCGATCCATCCTTGTAGCTGACGGTCAGCTTATTATCAACTGCTTCATAGCCCAAATCATCGATGTGCGTCTGGATGGAAAACGGGCTGATCTCGAGAGGCGAGTCATCGGAGCGGAGTTCCTTTGTATCGACGTACGCTCCAATATTGAACTCGGGTGTCGACGCCTCAAACCGCCTCGCACTCTCACCTTCACCCTCGGTCCAATGGATATTCCAGGTGACAGCATGTTGCAAATCTCGCTCGCGATCCATAGCGGCAAAGTACATCGTGCCATTAATGACAGTATCGCTTGATGTGTCCTTATCAATTGTGCTGCGTGTGTCAGGCCATTCCTCGCCGAACTTCATATCGGGCGTGCCGATGCCCTGCTCTTCTTCACCATAGAGAACAAGTTCGCCAATCTCTGCTGCTGGCTTGTAGTAGTTAACTCCATTTGGATTGGACAACGTAAACGTCACGGCTCCGCAGCCGTTTTGGTCGATTGCCATCTCATGGATATCAAGCGTATAGCCGTTGCCCTCGACGGACAGATTAACCTCCTGGACTGCGCCTTCCAGGCTTTGGGGCGCGATGCCATCGCCAAACTCTCTGGTGTAGGTATATTTAGTTCCCGATGAGCCGCCGTTGGTCCAGGTAATGGAATCCCCGTTGCCGTGGTTTCCCCAAGCTGAGGCAAAATAGCTGGAATTGATAACTGCGTAGGCGACCCCTCCGGTCGCCAACACTCCGACAAGACATCCGATTACGGCAACATACAGTGGCTTCGCGTGACCCTTTCGACGAAGCGGCTCGCCAGCCGCAGCATCAATAACACGGTCGGCAAGATCGCTATCGGCTTGGATGGACTCGAAGGCCTGCTTGATTTGATTGGATTTCACGGTCGCCCTCCTCTAGGATGAACTTGAGCTTCGACCTGCCGCGAGCCAAACGCGTTCGAACGGTCGCGGCTGGTACATGCAACAACTCGGCAATCTCTGAGGTCGAAAAGCCCAGATAGTAATAGAGCACGATGGGAACGCGGAATCGCTCCGGAAGTCGCATAACGTCTGACAGGACCGCCTTGGTCTCATCCTGCGCCGCCGAAAGCGAATCGGCCAGGTTCTCAATATCCTCCACACGCCTCCATGGCTTTCGAAAGAGCGATTTGCATTCATTGATCGTGACCCGGATAAGCCATCGACGAAGATGTTCCCAACTTTCAAAATGTCCATCGCTTTTAAGCAGCTTAAGAAAGACATCCTGGGCAACATCGTCGGCGTCGGCACGATCGCGCAGGTACGTCAATGCGATTCGAAACACGACATCACGGTGATCCTCGACCGCCTGTCTAAATGCTTGTTCTTCCATAATCACCTCCCGGTGACGTTAATGATTCTTGATGAGGCCCTCACCATAGATACGCTTTGACCGAACGGAATGTTTCAAATTCAAGCAGGAATAACCTATCAAAATGACTCTGTCCCTTATTGGCAAGGGATCAACGGAACGCAACAGGTTGAGCATACGCAAGCGAGCGGCCCCCAGAGCGTACAAGGTGGCATGAAAAAGGCAGGGCATTGACCTTTTGGTCATGCCCTGCCTTTTGAATGACAGATTGTAGCTCTGGGGGCCGCGCAGCGACGGAGGTCGCCGCCGTTCGTTAGAACGGCGGAACTAATTACTCCTCGTCGTTGTCCTTGGCCTCTTCGGCGTCGTCGGTGTCCACGAGCTGGTTGAGCAGCTCGTCGAGGGAAGCCATGTCCTCGTTGATCGCGCCGTTGGCGGGAGCCTTCTTGTCGTCGATCGGGGCGCCCAGGAGCTCCTCGTCGGCGTCGGCGTGATGCGTCGGAGCGGAGGTACCCAGCAGGATATCGTCCGGACCGTCGGGGCTAAAGACCATCTGCAGCAGCTGCGAGAGGTCTTCCTCGTCGGCAACGTCGTCGTTGTTCTCGAGGATGTAGAGCAGGTCGTGGGCCTCCAGGCCGTCACGGAGCTCCTCGATCGCCTTGGCACCGATACCATCGATGCGCAGCAGATCCTCCTCGGACTTGCCGACCAGGTCGCCGACCGTCTCGATGCCGACCTCGCTGAACTTGTTGGTCCAGCGCTGCGACACGCCCAGGTCGTCGAACAGGTACAGGCGAGCCTTCTCGGCGGAGATGGTATGGCCGTTGCGGGTGAACGAACCGTCAGCACCACCGAACTCGTCGTAGCCGGCCCAGTCGAGCTGCTGCGGGAGCTGCTCGTCCAGGTCCTTGAGCTCCACCGGAGCCCACTCGGGCAGCGACTTGGCGTTGGGCGAAGCCGGACCGTCGATGTCAACATAGCCGTCGGCCGTGCGATACGTCAGCTTGGCGTTGGCGTACGGCTTGAGGCCGGTACCAGCCGGGATCTTCTTACCGACGATGACGTTGGACTTAAGGTCAAGCAGGTGGTCGACCTTGCCCTCGATGGCAGCCTCGGTAAGGACGCCGGCGGTACGGATGAACGAAGCGCTCGACAGCCAGGAGTCGATGTTGGACGCGACCTTGAGCGTACCCAGGATGACGGGCTCGGCCACGGGAGCCTGACCGCCCAGACGGGCAACGCGCTCGACCTCGTCAGCAAACTCGTAGCGGTCGACGTACTGACCAAGCAGGTACTTGGAGTCACCGGGGTTGGTGATCTGAACGCGACGCAGCATCTGACGTGCGAGCACCTCGATGTGCTTGTCGTTCAGATCGACGCCCTGGCTGGTGTATACGTCCTTAACGCTCTCGACGAAGGTGTGCATCGTCGACTCGATGTCGGTCAGCTTGCGCAGGTTGCGGAAGTTGACGAAGCCCTTAGTGATCTGATCGCCGGCGCGAACCTCGCAGCCGTCCTCGATCTCGGGCATAAAGCGCACCGAAGCGGGGACGCGGCGCTCGTCGAGGACACGGGTGTGATCCTCGGAGTCGGTGAGCGTCAACACGTACTCGGACTTCTCGGGCTTAATCGAGAGGTGGCCGGAGTACGGAGCCAGCTCGGCCTCGCGACCCAGGATCTTCTCGTTGACGTTGCCGACGATATCGAACATACGGCTGACCGTAGGCAGACCCTGCGTAATATCGTCGACGCCAGCGACGCCGCCGGAGTGAATGGTACGCATCGTAAGCTGCGTACCGGGCTCGCCGATGGACTGGGCGGCAATAATGCCGACCGCGGTACCGATGGCGACCGGACGACGGGTGGAAAGATCCCAGCCGTAGCACTTCTGGCACACGCCGTACTTGGAGCGGCAGGTGAGCAGCGCGCGAAGCTTGACCTTCTTGAGGCCCGCATCGACCATCTTCTGGATGTCGGCGACCTTCTCGATGTAGCCGTCCTGCTCAAAGAGCACGGTGCCATCGGGAGCCACAACGTCCTCGATGAAGCAACGGCCGACGAGGTCGGCGTTGAGGTCGGTGGTGCCGGGGATGATGAGGTTGTAGGTAACGCCCTCGTGCGTACCGCAGTCCTCCTCGCGGACGATGACGTCCTGGGCCACGTCGACCAGACGACGGGTCAGGTAACCAGAGTCCGAGGTGTGGGATGCGGTATCGACCAGGCCCTTACGGGCGCCGTAGGTCGAAATGAAGTACTCGAGCGGCAGCAGGCCCTCGCGGAAGTTCGCCTTAATGGGAAGGTCGATCGTCTCGCCGGACATGTCTGCCATCAGGCCACGCATGCCGCCGAGCTGACGCAGCTGGGTCTTAGAACCACGGGCGCCGGAGTCGGCCATCATGTAGAGCGGGTTCTCCTCGTCGAACAAGTCGAGCATGAGCGCTGCGACCTTGTCGGTACAAGCGGTCCACTCGTTAACGACTTCGATGTGGCGCTCCGTCTCGTTGATGAAGCCCTCCTCGAAGTACTCGTTGATCTGGTCGACGTTGGCCTGGGCGCGATCGAGCAGCTCCTGCTTCTCGGCAGGGATGAGAGCGTCCCACACCGAGATGGTGAGGCCGGCGCGGGTAGCGTAGTGGAAGCCGGAGTACTTGATGGCGTCGAGGATCGGGCCGACCTTGGCCTCGGGGTAACGATCGCAGCAGTCGGCAACCAGCTTGGCCACATCGCCCTTGACCATCTTGTAGTTCATGAACTCGTAGTCTTCGGGCAGGCACTGGCGGTTGAAGATGATGCGACCGATAGAGGTCTCGAAGCGTGCGGTCTTGTTACCGGTGACGTCGTAGTCGACAAACTCGTTCTTGCCATTCTTGACGCGGAAGATACGGGTGCCGTCCTCGTTGATGACGTTGGCGTTCTCGGCGGACACGCGGACCTGAATCTTGGCCTGCATGTCGACCTCGGAGCGGCAGTCATAGGCGTGCAGCGCGTCGTCGAAGCTGGCGAACACGTGGTTCTCGCCGGGCAGGCCGTCGCGGACCTGGGTGAGGTAGTACACACCGATGATCATGTCCTGCGAAGGGATGTTAACCGGCTTGCCGGATGCCGGCGAGCGCAGGTTGTTCGCAGAGAGCATGAGCACGCGAGCCTCGGCCTGAGCCTGGCTGGACAGCGGCACGTGGACAGACATCTGGTCGCCGTCGAAGTCGGCGTTGAAGGGCGAGCAGACCAGCGGGTGCAGGTGGATAGCCTTGCCCTCGACCAGCACCGGCTCAAAGGCCTGGATGGACAGACGGTGCAGGGTCGGTGCACGGTTGAGCAGCACGACGCGACCGTCGATGACCTCTTCGAGGATATCCCACACAAAGGTGGCACCGCGGTCGATAGCGCGCTTGGCGCCCTTGATGTTCTCGACCTTGCCAAGCTCGACCAGGCGCTTCATGACGAAGGGCTTGAAGAGCTCCAGCGCCATGGTCTTGGGCAGACCGCACTGGTGCAGCAGCAGCTTGGGGTCGGTAACGATAACCGAACGGCCGGAGTAGTCGACACGCTTACCCAGCAGGTTCTGACGGAAACGGCCCTGCTTGCCCTTGAGGGCCTCGGCGAGCGACTTAAGCGGGCGACCGCC
>CALLST010000039.1:0-1801 GCA_938011875.1 uncultured Collinsella sp.
AAGGACAACGCCGGCAACGGCACGCTCGCCCGCAGCCGCAAGGACAGCTTCTACTGGTACAAGAAGGTCATCGAGTCCAACGGCGCCGACCTGGCCTAGCCAAGTCTCAACCAGCGTAAACGTCGCAACCACCACAAAGGGGTCAGGCACCTTTGTGGTGGTTTTTTCTTTGGTAGATGCGTGGGACATGCCTTACAATCTACCAAGTAGTTCATGACGGGCGAAAAACGGAGAGAAGGGGCTTGATGCGTCCTTAACGTTTCATGCGGATAGATTGATTTGACAGACGGTGGCGAATGCCCACCGCCCGTATTCGTATGAAACAAGGAGTCTGCATGCTCGCCTCTCTTTTCTCAAAGCCTCAATCATCGCTGTCCATGCAGGCCAAGCGCCTGGTGGCGATGCGCTTTCTCATCTACACCGGCTTTCAGACCAGCTACTTTATCGGCGTCATCGGAACGCTCACCTATGCGGACGATGCCTCGGTCGTCGCGACGTCGCTGGCCGTTCTGTTTATGAACGTTTTCGTGATCCTGGGATCCTTTGCGGGTGGCGCGGCGCTCGACGCCTGGGGTCCGCGCCGCCATTTCTTGCTGAGCATCATCGGCGCTCTCGCAACTGGCACGGCAATCATCGCCTTTGGCAGCGCGACCGGCGTCGTCCTACTCGGCGCGGTGTTTCTGGGCTTTGTGATGGGATTCGCCCAGCCTATTGCCACATCCTATCCGGCCTACCTCACCGATGATCCCGTCGAGCTCAAAGACATCAACTCCGCCATCGCCATGTTTTCAAACGTGAGTATCATCGTTGGCCCCACGCTGGGCGGCTTTGTCGCGGCGGCTGCGTCGTCGCGCGCGGTGTTCGTGCTCATGATGCTCCTTACCGCGTTGGCGCTCACTGCCGGTTGGGGCTTTAGGCCGCAAGCAGGTCGCGTCGCCGCGCGCGAAAGTACTCCCGCGGACAGCAGCACAACGGCAAGTACTGCCAGCCAAAGCTCCGATCCCAGCACGTCCTCCCGTGCCACCTTCGCGACAAGCATCAAGACGGTCTTTACTAACAGCGTCCTCGCGCTGCTTTTCTGCATCATCTTCCTCTCGAACTTTGGCTACGGTGCCTTCGATCCGCTGGAGTCGTTCTTCTACCGCGATGTCCTGCATGTCGGTGTCGAGTGGATGGGCTGGCTCTCGTCGGCCTGCGGCGTGGGCGCGGTGCTGGGCGCCGTGGTCGCGCTCCGCTTGTCGCCGCACCTGGTCAACCTTAAAACGCTGCTCGTGGCGCTTATGTCTGTGGGTCTGGGAAGCCTGCTCTATGTGGGGACACCGTACGTGGGTGTGGCCTTTGTCGGCCAGGTCGCCCTGGGCATAGCTTGGGGTGTCGTCAACCCGCTCCACAACACCATCGTGCAAACGACGGCTCCGCTCGAGCAGCTCGGTCGCGTCAACTCGGTCATGGGCTTTGGCAACATGTTCGCCGGCGTGGCCCCGCTGGCGATTGCCCCCTGGCTGGCGGCGACGTTTGGCGTGCAGCAGACGCTCATCGGGGCGGGCATGGTCGTGACGGCGGTTCCCGCAGCGTTGCTGCTATTTGGTCGTTGGCACTTGGATCGTGCCGTAAAGCAGTAAAAACCATCACAACATTCGATGAAAATCGCGATTTTGGCGAAAAACGTCGAATGTTGTGATGCTTTTCGTTGCGGGCGGGACGGTTTTCGTTGTGAGCAGTACGGTTTTCGCTATGGACGGTGCGGTTTCGCTGCAGAACCGCCAGCCCGCCGCCTGTCAATCGCCGCTCTCGTTACGTT
>CALLST010000040.1:0-1526 GCA_938011875.1 uncultured Collinsella sp.
GATCTTCTTAACTTCATCGTCATTGGGGATGGACTGATCCTTAAGGTTCAGACGCAGACGGGTCATGCAGTGCGTCGCGTTCGTTACATTGGAGGCGCCGCCGATGGCAGCAAGCACGTCCTCGGCAATCTTCTTGTTATCGACAGCCATGTCGAATCCCTTCTCTTCCAACTAAAAGCCCGTGGGGTTTCACAGCGCCAAGACGCACGATTCTGCTCGCGCCTGCGCAGCACGCGATGCCCGTTGGCAAGAGATTTGATTACATGTGATTCCCGGGTGGATCGACATGGTTCTCCGTGACTCAGATTGCCGACGAACGGTAGCAAACAGTCCGCGAACGGTCACTACGACGGAAATAAAACGCCAGAGACCCTATTTATTCAAGCTTGCAGGAGCCACGCGATTCACATGCATGATCAGATAGACGAGCTCCTCTTGGGCCAATGGCTCGCCAAAGGCCTCTTGAATCAGAGCGTCGATACGATGAGCGCAGCGCGATGCCGCAGGATATTGCTCCACGAGCACGTCGTAAAGACCGGAATTCTCGGTGTCAATCGGCTCTTTCTTTGCCACGCGATCGAGCAGATAGCGCACATGGGTGGCAAAGCGAGTAAAGGCAAACGACGAGCGATCGACCGTCACACCCAACTCTTCTTGAATAATCGCGACCGTCATATCGAGCAGTCGCTCCTCGTGCTGCTCGGCAAGCACGCGCCGCTCGCTCGGCTTAACCGATGCGTTGACAATCGACATGGCAATGCCCGCGGCCTCGCTTCGGGGCATACGCACACGGAAGCTTTTCTGGATGCCGCGAACAGCCAGCTCGCCCAAGCGGTATTCGATGGGATGCAGCTGCTCCAGATCGCGCTCGAGCGGCAACGACACCACCATGTGTTCGCGGGCGCGCTTAATGGCAAACTGGATATGGTCCGCCAGTGTAATGGGGAGGTTAGGGCTCAATTCGTACGAAAGCTGTCCGGTTGCGATATCAGCCAGCTGAGCAGAAAACTCCAGCACCTCGGGGTCGACCTCGTCGATGAACGCCAGATACTTTGGATCGATGCCGTAAAGGGTACGCGTAATAACGTCAAGATCGACCTCGTGCGGCATGTCGCCAAAACCGATACCACGACCCAACGCGATAAGCTGGCGCCCCGCACCATCTTCGCAGATGGCAGCGTTGTGGTTAATGCGCTGGATAGCCCTCATGGATTCATCGCTCCTACTGAAACGCGCCGCACAGACCATCCGCGCGGCGCGTTCATTCTACCTGCACTTACAGCTACAGTCCAAAGAAGCCTAGGATTTGGTCACGGCTTACGGGCTTGTAGTTGTTGCCATCGAGGCCAACGTCGTAGCGCAGAACCGGGCGCTCGCGATCGCGGTTGCGCGCGTTGGTGCGGTCTCCCCTGCTGTGGATATGCCCGTGCAACATGATGGCGCCACGCGCCTTGCCGTTCCAGCTGAGCATGGGGTAATGGCTCATTACCAGGCGATGGCCCTTCGCGTAACCGGGGGCGACCTCC
>CALLST010000041.1:0-3247 GCA_938011875.1 uncultured Collinsella sp.
TTTGTAGTCCGCCTTAAATTGAGCCTCGACTTTAATCTCGAACATCGCTATTCCTCATCAAGAAATGACATAAGCTCATCAGCGTCGTTGAATGACGGGCTATCGTCCGGCAAAATCCCCAACTCATGAGCCTCGGCGATTACCATGGCACGCCTCGTCGCCTCGTTGGGCACCTCCGCCCTTCCTACAATCTCAAAAGGAATCTTTCGCTGATTTACCAGCTGCCGAACAGCAAGATTGAGATAGGAATTGAGGCTGAGGCCGACCGAATCCAAGAACTCAGTCGCCTGCTCCTTGAGCCCCTCTTCGATTCGAACCGTCGTAGGCTTAACTGTTGCTGTAGACATTTGCGACCTCCTCGCCCTCGTCTTTTACACCAGTATACCCAATATAAATGGCAATCTGGTGTTAAATAACATCAGATTGCCATGCGTATTCATGTCGCGTGGGCACGATTGATCTACATCAGCCCGCTCAGGGCGATGTCGACGGCTTCGTTGAGGTCGTCGGTGATGTGCACGAGCTCGGGATCGAGCGGGCTGATCATACCGGCGTCCATCACCGGGCCGTTGAGCCAGTCGAACAGGCCCTGCCAGTACTCTGTGCCCACCAGCACGAGGGGCATGCGCTTGACCTTGTGCGTTTGCACCAGCGTGAGCACCTCGAACATCTCGTCGAGCGTGCCAAAGCCGCCGGGAAACACGATGGCGCCCGAGCTGTATTTGACGAACATGGTCTTGCGCACAAAGAAGTAACGGAAGTCCATGCCGAGGTTCACGTATTTATTGAGCCCATGCTCGTGCGGCAATTCAATGCCCAGGCCAACTGACTTGCCGTTGACACTCGCCGCTCCCCTGTTGGCCGCTTCCATGATGCCGGGGCCGCCACCGGTGATAACCGCCACGCCGCGCTGGGCAATCTTACGGCCGACCGTGCGCGCCGCCTTGTAGGCCGGGTCCGTCTTGGGCGTGCGGGCACTACCGAAGATGGTCACCGCAGGCCCTAACTCGGCAAGTGCGCCAAAGCCATCGACAAACTCGGCCTGGATGCGCAGTACGCGCCACGGATCGGCATGCAGCCAGTCGGTCGACTCCTCGGGCGCCAGCAGGTTGGCGTAGGTGTTGTCCTTAGGAATCATGGGGCCGCGCATGACCACGGGGCCGCGGCGGTACGTCTCGTCGTAGGCAGGCTCGCCCTCGACGTTCTCATTCTTAATCATGGGCACTCCTATCGAGAAAAAGAAAAGCGGGCGGGGTCGACGCCATGCGCCAAACACCCGCCCGAACATCAACTATTCGGTATGGTACCCACGATGCATCAAGTGCTTGCAAGCTATCGGTCAGCGGTCGTGCGGCCGGTGTCAGCAAATGTGACGACCGGCCGTCGCTCGCCCCTTGCCGTTGCCCGCGCTCTGCAAGCGCCCGCGCCGCTCTTAGTAGTCCACCGCCGCAGGACTGTTCATCCAGTCGCTCACAAACGCGCCGTAGCGGCCCTCGATAATGGCCTGGCGGGCACGCTGCATAAGGTTGAGCAGGTAGTAGATGTTGTGCATCGAAAGCAGGATGCCGCCGAGCATCTCCTTCTGCGTGACCATGTGGCGAATGAGCGCGCGGCTGTAGCCGCCCGTGCACACCGGGCAGGTGCAGGTGGGGTCGATGGGGCCGTCGTCGTGCGCAAAACGCGCGTTGCGGAAGTTAAGGCGACCTTCACTGGAGAATGCCGTGCCCATGCGGCCGGTGCGCGTCGGCAGCACGCAGTCGAACATATCGATGCCCACGCCCACGCCGCGCACGAGCGTCGTCGGGTTGCCGACGCCCATCAGGTAGCGCGGCTTGTGCTTGGGCATGTACTCGCTCACAAGCGGCGCCAGGGTCTCGAACATGGTCTCGTGGTCCTCGCCCACCGAGTAGCCGCCGATGCCGTAACCGGGGAAGTCACCGCACTCCTCCAGATGGCGCAGAGAGCGCAGGCGCAGATCCAAATGCATGCCGCCCTGGACGATGCCAAAGAGCGCCTGGTCATCGCGGGTGTGAGCCTTGTAGCAGCGCTCGGCCCACATGCTCGACAGCTCCACCGCGCGCTCAACGTAGGCGCGCGTGGCGGGATAGCCCGGGCACTGGTCCAGCTGCATGCAGATGTCGGAGCCGAGCTTCATGGCGATCTCCATGTTGTCCTCGGGTGTCCAGAACACGTGGCGGCCGTCGTAATCGTTGACGATAAAGCGCACGCCCTCGTCGGTGAGCTTGACGGCGTCGTTGTGGCTGAACACCTGGAAACCGCCCGAGTCGGTGAGGATAGGACCGTGCCAGTTCATAAACTTGTGCAGGCCGCCCAGCTCGGCGATAGTGTCCTCGCCGGGACGCATGGACAGATGATAGGTGTTGGCAAGCACGATCTGGGCGCCGAGCTGTTTGACGGTCTCGGTGGGGATGCCCTTGACGTTTGCCTTGGTGCCCACGGGCATAAAGATCGGCGTCTCGATGTCGCCGTGCGGGGTGTGCAGCACGCCGGCACGCGCATGCGTCGTCGGATCCTCGGCGATCAGGTCGAATTTAAAAAGGCTCTGGTCCATAAACTGGAACTCCTTGGTTGCGGTTCATACGCAAAACATTATACGGGCAACCCGCGAGAAGCACCGACTCGACAGAAACTGGTGCAAAGGGGTCATAGTCGTTTAAGAACGTCCATTACAGTCGAAATTGTCAGCCCGGGACCGTCTCGGGCTACGATTGAGGCGCGCCCAGAACGGGCCGCCGACCGGGCGCCCGCGCACGGCCGAACGTCCCTGCCCCGAGAGGGCCCGTTGGGTGCTGCCGGCGCGGGACGCGCCGCCCCCGACGGCTGATAGGAAAGTGCCGGGCAGGTGCCGCGGCTGGTAATGTGAGTGCCGAGGGGGAGGCCATCCGGTCGAACGACTACCGGAAGGATACCACCGTGAAAGCGCCATCCACCAGACCCGCGGCCGTGCTCGGCCTGGACGTCGGCAAGTCATCGCACTGGGCCTGCCTGATCGACCGCGACGGGGAGGTGCTGGCCAGCGCCCCCGTCCGCAACAGGGAGGCCGAGCTCGACGCGCTGTTCGCCTCCGCGCCCGCCGGCACGCTCGTCGTCGTCGACCAGTTCCGCAACATAGGGTCCCTCGCCGTGAGGCGGGCCCGCGCCGCGGGGCTCGGGGTCGCCTACCTGCCCGGCCTCGCCGCCAGCCGCGCCGCGGGCCTGTTCGCCGGCGAGGCCAAGACCGACGAGC